>JACQAC010000150.1 GCA_016195245.1 Pseudomonadota bacterium | reverse complement strand
GGTGATGGTTTTTGAGGCGAGCTCGTTCTGATTCATCCGGATTTGAACCTTACCTATCCGCTAGCGCGGCGAAAACCATTGAATCAAGCGGCTTCCGCTCAGGCGTGTCTCAAAAACAGTATGGCGATCCGCCCGGATTTGCTAGGGAAGCGCTCGGGGGAACCGAGGGAGACAAGGATGCAGGGCATCGGGCGCATACTCATCATTCTGGTGGTGGTGATCGCCGCCGGACTTGGCATTTCGTTGCTGGTGCTGCCGTCGAGCGCCGCAAAGTCGCAAGGCTTCGACGTCGCGATGGCGCCGCAAAGTGTGATCGCACGGCTTTCAACATCCGCGCCAAACACAGTGGTTGGAGCGGGGGTGACGCAAAGCGGGCGCGCCACGGTCGCCAACAATGTGGTCACGACGCCGATTTCCTTTGCTGATGGCGGCACGGGTCGCGCGGTTTACACCGTGACGCCAAAGAATGGGGGCGCGCGGGTCGAAGCGCGCATCGAGCGCGACCTCGGCTTCAACCCAATCACCCGGGTGCAAGGCATGAACGGCGCGCCGGTGGAATCGGCAGCGGCCGTGTTCTTCCCCGCCGTGACTAACGACCTCACCCATCCGTCTGATGGCGGCCGCGATATCGAAGGCCACACCTCACAAGGCCTCTCGTACGAAGTCGTGAACGTCACCGCGCAGCAATTTGCGTTCAACGAATATTGTTCGCCTCAGGAAGCGTCCGAAATCAAGGAAGCCGTGCGTCAAAGCCTGGTCGCCGTGCGTGGCTTCATGGGAGCGCACAATCTTGCGGCCTCAGGCCCGCCGGTCGCGGTGGAAACCGGCTGGAACGAACAGACCCATCAATATTGCTTCCAGATCGGCGTTCCGTTCACGGGAACGCCGCCGCGCAACATCTACGTCGCGGGCGTGAAGGTCGGCCCGACGCCAGCGGGGCAAGCGATGCGCGTGCATTACAATGGCGCCGAAGAGCAGGTTAACCCGGTGTACGACCAGATGGAGAACGCCATGTGGTCAGCCCATATGACCATCGTGAAGTCGTACGAAGTCTATTACGATGATCCACTGCAGGTCGCCGGCTCGCAAAATCGCGATATCTATTATCTGTTCACGGGTGACGCCGCGACGCTGCAACGTGTGGCCCCGTCTGCGGGAGCGCCCCCGCCCGCAGGTGGAACAGAAGCTGCGCCCGCCGCCTCGACGACGACCGCGACGGTCACCTCAACCGCGACCGCGACAAGCACAGCGACGGCAACGACGACGGCCACCACTGCGCCGTAACGCCGGGCAGAGACGCAAAGTCAAAGGCCGCGGCGTACGTCGCGGCCTTTTTCTTTGGTCATACGGCCATGTTGTCGATGAGCCGGGTTTTGCCGAGCCACGCGGCAGCCAGGATGCGTGCGGGCTCTGTCAGTGAAGCGATTGGCTTGAGCGTGTCCGCGTTTCGGATCGCCACATAGTCGACCGAGGTAAAGCCAGCGGCCGTCAGATGGCGGTTGGCTTCAGCTTCGACGGCGTCAACCGGTGCTCCGGCATGCACCGCCTTGATCGCGTCGTGCATCACAAAATTCAGCCGTGCCGCGACACGCCTTTCGTCGGCGGAGAGGTAGGCGTTGCGTGATGACATCGCCAAGCCGTCATGCTCACGCATGGTTGGGCAGCCGACGATCTCGACCGGAATGTCGAGATCGCGTGCGAGCTGTTTGATTACGAGGAGCTGCTGGTAGTCCTTCTCGCCGAAGAACGCCGCGTCCGGCATCGCTTGCAGCAAGAGCTTGGTCACCACGGTCGCTACACCGCCGAAGAAGTGCGGCCGCATCTGGCCTTCGAGCATGGTCGAAACGCTGGAGACGAGAACGCTGGTCGCGAACCCGTCCGGATACATGACGGCCCGCTCCGGTGCGTAAAGCAGATCGCAGCCCGCGCTTGCCAGTAGCGTTGCGTCGCCCGCTTCGTCACGCGGATAGCGGTCGAAATCCTCATGCGGTGCGAATTGCTTCGGGTTAACAAACAACGTGGCGACAGCGAAGCGACAGTGTTGTTTCGCGGCGCGAACGAGGGAGAGATGGCCTTCATGCAAGGCGCCCATCGTCGGCACCAGACCGATGGTTTTGCCTTCCTGGCGCTTTGCGGCGATCGCCGCACGCAATTCAGCGACAGTTCGGACGATGGGAAGCGGCGCGCTCATTCGTTTCGCATCTGACGCCACAGCGCCAAGGTCAAGCCGCTTAAGTGCGCCTTAACCTCGCCGAGAGAAGGTTTAACAATGTGTTTCGGCGTTGCGTCCCGGGCGAGGGCAGCGACGCTCGCTGGTTTCGGCGAGCGCGCACCATGAGTCTTGCTCATCCCTACGAGCCCGACGCAGCGCGCCGCCATGCCCACATCATCGTGGTCGGCAACCAGAAAGGTGGGGCTGGCAAGTCGACAGTCGCCATGCATTTGATCGTGGCGCTCATGCGCATGGGCAAGCGCACTGGCGCGCTCGATCTCGATGTGCGGCAGCGTTCGCTCATCCGCTACATCGAAAACCGCGCCCGTTGGATATCGTCGCACGTCGCCAAGTTGCCGACGCCGCAGGTGTTCGAACTCGAAGAAAGCAATCTGCGCCAGCGCGACGCTGCCGAAGCCGCGGATGAGAGCGCGTTCCGTGCGGCGCTGCGCCGGCTCTCGGAGACCTGCGATTACATCGTGATCGATTCGCCGGGCGGCGACTCGCACCTCGCGCGCGTAGCGCACGCCTGCGCCGATACGCTGGTCACGCCGCTCAACGACAGTTTCGTCGATTTCGACCTCTTGGGCGATATTGACGAAAATTGCGCCGACATCGTGCGGCCTTCCATCTACAGCGAGATGGTCTGGCAAAGCCGCAAGCAAAAGGCGCTGGACGCGCGCACGCCGATCGATTGGGTGGTGTTGCGCAACCGCACCTCGACGAGCCGCATCGAGGCCAAGAACAAGCAGCGAGTGGGCGATGCGCTCAAGACGCTATCCCAACGCATTGGCTTCCGTTTGTCGCCTGGATTGTCCGAACGAGTGATCTTTCGCGAACTCTTCCCGCAGGGACTCACGCTTCTCGATCTCGACGGTGAGGGTGTGAGCGGCGAGATGAAGATGACCCACCTGGCGGCGCGCCAGGAGTTGCGCGATCTCTTCATCACTCTGAAGCTACCAGGCCTCGAAGGCGAAGCGCTAAAGTTCTAAGCACTGCGTTCGCTTTGCTGGAGACCGGTTCTGCTCATCCGCGCACTTCTGATTCTGACCATCGGCTTTGCGACGCTGCTGCTCGCACGATTTGGCGCCCTCCATCGGCAACAGATCATGACCCGATGGCCTGCACTTGTATTTGGCGCCGCAGCGCTAGCCATGCTCTGGCGCGGTTGGATCGAACCAAGTCTGATCCTGGCGGCGCTTGCGGCCGTGGCGTGGTTCATTAGCCCACGCCTTCTATCGCGCGCTCCGTTGTCTGTCTCGCCGAGGTCCGCCGAGGCAGAAGCACGCGTCATCCTCGGTGTCGGGTTGGCGGCGACGCCGGCTGAAATCCGCGCCGCCTATCGCCGCAAGATTGCCGAAGCGCATCCCGATCGCGGCGGCAGTCACGAGCGGGCCGCGCGGCTCACCACTGCGCGCGATACGCTTTTGAAAGCGAGGCGTTAGTCGTCTGGATCTTCGTCGGCGCCCGGCGCGGTGGCGTCGGGCGGCAGCGGCGCATGGATCGGCGCGAGCGTCTGCACGACTTGGCCGCGCGGCAGGGCTTGGGCAGTCATGGTGGGTCCGCTGGTGTTGAGCACCCCGGGCGCTAACCGCACGTCGAGACGGCGTGTAGAGAGGCTTGCAAACTGCGCCGCGTTCGGATCAGTGCGGCGGGCGTATTCTTCGAAGGCGCCGTCAATCAGATAGGTGACTTGTGAATCGCGCGCCGAAGCAGACTCGCCGCCCAACACCACGACGATCACACGATGACCGTTGCGCTCAGTTGAGGTCGCTAGGTTGAAGCCGGACGCACGCGTATAGCCGGTCTTAATTCCGTCGAGGCCCTGGACCTCGCCCAGTAAATGGTTGTGGTTGCGGCTGGTGCGGCGACCCCACGAGAAGCTCTCGGTTTGGAAGTAGCCGTAATATTGTGGGAAATCGCGCCACAAGGCTTGGGCCAGGATCGCCATGTCGCGGGCGGTGCTGTGGTGAAGGGGGTCGGGCAGCCCGCTGGCGTTCACGAAGCGTGTTTCGGTCATGCCCAATGTGCGAGCACGCGCCGTCATCTCAGCAGCGAAGCGGGATTCTGAGCCTCCCAGCCGTTCTGCAACCATCGTGGCCACGTCGTTGGCCGATTGAACCGCGACGGCGCGGATCGCTTGGTCGACCGTAATGGAGTCGCAGACGCCGCGACGGTTGCAGCGCATGCCGAGGCGAGAGGGCGGTTGACGGGTGGCGTTGCGGGACGCGGTCAGGCGCGTATCCATGGTGAGTTGGCCATGCTGAATGGCCTCGAACACCATATAGAGCGTCATCATTTTGGTGAGTGACGCAGGGTAGCGCATTTCCTCTGCGTGATCGTCGAGCAGCACTTCGCCCGAACGCGCGTCCATCACGATGGCGGCGTAGCGCTCGTCGGCAAACGCGGGTGTGGCGGCCAATGTTAGGCCGGCCAAAGCCGCAGCCAATGCAGCGCCGCGAAAGGATGATTGTCCCACTGACGTCATCGCGCCGTCCCAAGTCCCCGCACGGAAAGGGCCTATCCAGGCAAATCGCGTGCCGTTCACCTTACAGAGTCATTAGTTCAGGTTAAGCGACCGTTTCAGCGAGGAAGAGTTCCGCATCCCCGCTTCTTGTCCCAATACCTGTCGCTTGTCTCAATACCTGCCGCGACGGTCCAGAAGTCAGCATGAACCATATCTGAATGGCCAGGGCCTCAGCTGCCAAAAGGCCGCAGCCACTGCATGGTGCAGTGCAGCATAAACTAGTTGACTTCGCAGGTGCAGCATAACATATAGGCTGCAGATTTGACCGGTTCGGCCCGGCAATCGGGAAACAATTGGGCCTTCGCGCCCGCACAAGAGGAGAGCGACTATGGCTGCTGCCAAGACCGCCCGCGCCGCAAAATCGGCCACCGAGGCTTTTGAATCCGTGACTTCGGCCTCTTCGGAAGCCGTCCGTGAGAACTTCGACCGCGGCGTTGCCGCCCTGTCGGAAGCTTCGGCTTTCGGCAAACAGAACGTCGAAGCCTTTGTCGCATCCGCTGCCGCGGCGCAAAAAGGCTTTGAGACCCTTTCGGCCCGCTCGGTCGCCTTCTCGAAGCAAGCGATGGAAAACCATGTTGCGGCGACCAAGTCGCTGATGACCTCCAAGAGCGTCCAGGAGTTCGTGGAAAAGCAAAACGACTACGCGAAGTCCTCATTCGAGGCCTATGTCGCCGAATTGACGTCGTTTTCTGATCTCGTCTCGGGCGTCGCCAAGGAAGCCCTCCAGCCGATCAATGAGCGCTTCAACGCCGTTGGCCAGCTGATCCAAACTGGCGCGCAGCGCTAATATTTCGACTTCGAGGCCGCGCAGCGGCTCCGAGGGGCTGAACAGGATGGGCCTAGCTCGCGCGAGCTAGGCCCATTTCTTTTTGCACCTGCGCTGGGGATTGCGCTGCCGCAAGGCAAGGCCTTCCATCCGCCTCATCTATCCATAAATTGTTCAGCATGTCGGCTCAGCTTCAGCTCTCAAGGCTGCGCCCGCATGACGAGGTTCGACGCGCGTATGAGCGGTGAGTGGGACGACGAGGAAGGCGGCGCCGGCGACGTTGACGGTCGCACCGGAACGAAGACT
>JACQAC010000149.1 GCA_016195245.1 Pseudomonadota bacterium | reverse complement strand
GTGAAGCAGGCGGCGTTGAGATCACGCCCCAAGTGATCGCGGAGGCCGTCCGCGAGGGTGCGTTGTTGCGGCTGCGGCCTAAGGCGATGACCGTCGCCGTCATCCTCGCCGGGCTCTTTCCCATTCTGTGGACCGGCGGCGCTGGCGCTGAAGTCATGCGCCGGATTGCAGCTCCGATGGTGGGCGGCATGTTCAGCGCGCCCTTGCTGTCTCTGTTTGTCATTCCCGCGGCGTATTATTTGATCCGGCGCCGCGATCTGAAGCGAAAGGCACTTGCTTCATCCCAACCTCGGGTCAGCCATGAAATCGGAGAGACGATATGAAGCGGAAACTCCTTTCTGTCCTCACATCGGGCGCACTGATGTTGATCGCGGCTGGGTGTTCGCAACCGAGTGCGTCCTCGCCCACGACTGCTGCGCCCTCCGCCGAAGCGAAAATGGGCGACATGGACATGACCGGCCCGATCCGATCGACAGGCGTCGTCACCCAAATTGATGCGGACGCCGGAACCGTTACATTCGATCACCAGGCCATCGCCGCCATCGGCTGGCCGGCGATGACCATGCAATTCCACGCCGAAGATCCCGCGGTCCTCCAAGGCATCGCCGTTGGCGACCATGTTTCTTTCCAACTCAAGAGCGCCAGCGAGCCAGCGATCGTCACCGTGGTGCAGAAACAATGACAGATCGGCGCGCGACGAATTCATCTCGGAAGTATTGACGAGAAAGGAGAGCAAATGGTCCGCCCCATCCAACTTGACCGGCGCGGCGTAGTGCGTGCTTCCGCCGGGGCCTTGGCGATGGCGCTCGCGCCAGCGGCGTGCGCACGCGATGCGCACGCCTTTGACCTCAGAATTGGCCGCGACGCCGGCTGCAGCTGCTGCCATGCATGGTCGGAATTGATGCGCCAATCCGGACGTTTCCGCGTCGCGCTGATCGACGAGCCGGACATGGCCGCGCTCAAGCGCCGCGTCGGCGTGCCCGCCGACCTCGCCTCCTGCCACACAGGCGTTGTTGAAGGCTACGTCGTGGAAGGTCACGTGCCGGCCGAGGACGTGCTGCGGCTTTTGAGCCAACGCCCGGCGCGGGTTCGCGGCCTTGCTGTGCCGGGCATGCCGCTCGGCTCTCCAGGAATGGAACAGCCCGATGGCGCTGGCGATCCATATACGGTCTACGCGTTTGAAACCGACGGGGCGCGCTCGGTCTTTGCACGTCACGGCGCGGCCTGAAAAATCGAAACGCGCTGCGCGAATTGAGTTGCCAAACCGATGTCGCAGGCGTTGATTTTACGAGCTATGCGAATGTTGGCGCGCTTGGTGCTTGGCGTCGCATTGGCGTTCGCGCCGATGATTGCCGACGCCGCGCCTTGCGCCATGGCGCCCGCTGCTGCCTGTGCATCCAGCGACTGCCCAATGGCAGCCCCGTGCAAGCACACCGCCCGTGACATGGCGGCGACATGCGCTTTGGCGTGCGCTGGCGCCTGCGCGCTCATGGCGTTGCCGGCGCGCGAGGGAGATGGGTTGGCGTTCGCTGCGCCTGCAGCGCCCGCGCCGCTGCCGGCCGTAGAGACCGCGCAGCGCCAGCCAACACTCGATCCGCCTATCCCTCGATGATGGACGCCAGAGCGTCGCGCTGATCTTGCGTCGCGCTCGGCTGAGGCTCGCCGCCGGCCATATTGCGGCGAACCCCGGGCTCGAAAACTGCAACCGTTTCAATCACCAGGGATACACAAATGCGTATCTATGCAATCGCCAATGCCATGGCCCTCATCGCCCAGCCGGCGTGGTCCCATCACAAACTCAACCACCGCACCTTCTTCCAACACGCCGCCGCAACCAATAGCGCGCCGCACACAAGTTGCGCTGTCACCAACAACCCGCATCAACCTCCGGGCGCCGCGGCCGCGGCGCAAAGATGCCTCGACCTGCTCAACCAATTACGCGCCGCCCCGAACGACGCAGCTTTGCGAGAACGCTGCGACCGCGCGGCGCGCGCCATCACAGGCCGACCGTGTGACATCACGACCCACCGTTACTGAACTCAACACCAGAGCGCAGCGTCCACCAGGGCGCTGCGCCTGATTTGTGGCGCACAAAACAGATGCGCTATTGCGCTGCCGCGCGTGCGGCGCGCCCCGTCCACATAAAGCCGATCGCAATCGCCGCCGCGGTTGCGGCTTGCGCCAATAAGCCCTGCCAGGTCGGATAGAGGCCGATCACGTCGATGCGGGGGGCGCCCGCGAGCGCGCTCACATCCAGCATGCCGGCTTCCTGCAACGCCGACACGCCCTTGCCCGCAAGCACGACCGCCAGCACCGCGATCAGAATTGAGCTCCAGGAAAAAAACTTGCCGATCGGCAGCCGCATGCTGAGGCGCAGCAGGAGCCACCCAATGAGGGCGAGCAAAGCCGCGCCTGCGCCGACACCGGCCAGCATCGCCGCTGCAGCGCCCTGGCTCCAAAGTGCTGCGTAGAACAGAATCGTCTCGAATACTTCGCGGTAGACGACAAGGAAAGCGAGCAGGAACAGAAACCAGGCCGAGCCGCGCGAGAGTGCGGCTGAGACCTTTTCCTTGATGTATTTCTGCCAAGCGTCGGCGTGGCTCTTGCCATGCATCCAGATGCCGACCGAGACGAGCACCACTGCCGCAATCAGCGAGCCGAAACCTTCGGTGAGTTCGCGGCTCGCCCCAGTGATGGAGACGAGATAAGTCGCCGCCGCCCAAGTGAGCGCTCCCGCCGCGAGTGCGGCGATCCAGCCGCCGTGTACATAAGGGAAGACATCGGCGCGATCGGCTTTGCGCAGGAAGGCGAGCATGGCGACAACGATCAGAAGCGCTTCAAGGCCCTCGCGCAACAGGATGGTGAGCGCGCCGGCAAAAACCGAAACTACGTCGGTTTGCGCAGGCGCGAGTTTCTGCTCGGCCGCATCAAACATCGTGCGAAGCACGCCGGCTCTGGCGCGCACCTGGGCTGGCGCTTCACCGGCCGCGATGGCGGTGCGAAATTCGCCCATCGCCGTCTCGACACGCCTGAGCAGGCCTGCGTCGCGGCTTCGCAACGTGGGCTCGATCGGCTCGAAGCCCTCAAGATACGCGCTGAGCGCCAACTCGCTTGCCCGGCGCGCGTCGCCTGCCGCGTAGGCTGCAACGCTGGCGTCCAGCTTTGTCCTCGCGATTGTGAGAGGTCCCCCGCCCGTGCTGGCGACGGCGTCTGGATGGCGCCTGAGATAGGCCGTGAGCGCGCTCGCATCGCCTTCCCCGATCTGGTCGGCAAGGCTCGCCGGCGTCGTCTGTGCAAGCGCCTCCATGTTGGGAATCCGCGCACGAGCGGCTGCGTCGGTGCGCCAAATGCGTTCACCGCGCGCCGCATCCGTATCGGAAAAGGCAAAGTGTCCCGCATAGAAGGCAAGACCCCAGCGCTCGTTCGAGGAGAGATCTGAGAAGCTCGTCATCGCCGTGCCTTCAAGACCTTGCGTGATCACCTGATAGAGCGCGAACACGCTGCGCTGACGCGCCCGCGCCACGTCCGCGAAGGCGACCGGATGGGGATCAAGGTTCGCAGCGTTGGGTCCGTCAGCCGCGCCCGTCGCGCCATGACAGGCAGCACAGCGCTCCTGATAAAGCGCCGCAGCCCTTACAAGATCGGGGGCAGCGTTGGGCGCGAGCGGCGTCGGATAGGCCGCAAGCAAATGGCCGGCCAAAGCATGCGCCTGCGAAGCGATCGTGCTGGCCGGCGCCTTGGCGCGGATTGCCGCCTCCAATGTGCGGCTCTCTTCAATCAGCGAGGCTCGCGCCGGTGTCTGGGGAAGAACCGACAGAAGCGTTCGCACCCGGCCGGCAAATTCCTGCATCTCGGCGAATTCGGAGGCGCTGACGACACGTCCGTTCCGCACCGCGCCGCCATAGTCGACAGCGAGATAATCCAGAAGTCGCCAAGCGGTCTGGGCGGAGCGGTCAGGCTCTTCTCCCGACGCGGCGCCATCCGCCCCCACCGCCCCGAAGAAGAAGAGAGCCGCGCAGAGCCACGTCCGCAACGCCATTTTTGACAAACCACATTTGATAACGATTAGCGATAGCAAAGTCGTGGAGCGCTCTCAAGTGCCGGGCGCAACGAAATGGCGGCGGCAATTTCGCGCGTACAATTTCTGGGGCGATCTCACGATGGGCCTCTCCATTCCAACTCGATGGAGACGATAGTGCTGCGTGGATCATTTCCAGATGGCGATGGCGCAATTGCAGCTCGCCCCAATCACGCCTCTGTTTGACATGTACGCAAAGCTGACGCCGGTCCAGAAGCGCCGCTCGACGAGGTCGTGGAAAGCAAATTAGCACCTGACAGAGGATTGAACTGAGCGCCTAGATCGCCGCGCGCACCACGGGCGCTGCAGGGACGAAGCGGTGTTGCGCGTCCGCGGCCATCCGGCTCACGCACCAGCGTGCATAGAAGCGTGCAAGCAACGCGCCTAAGATGCCGCCGAGGAAGCCAGGCGGCAGATCATAGTCGATGAACACGCGAAGCCGCGATGCCGAACCCACGGGCGTGATCTCGAACCCCATCCGATAGGAACCGATGATCACCAGCGCGGGACGCCCTCTGGTCTCCCAAAGTTTGCGCCGCGGCGCCTCGTGGCCGGTGACGACTTCCTCGACCAAGAGCTTCAACCATAGGAAGCTTCCGCCCATGCGGATGACCGAGCCTGTGGCGCGGCCTTTGGCGGCGTCGAATTCGTAGAACATGCGTCCGCCCATCATCATCATGGAAGGCTTGTTCATGTGCCCTGCAAGGCGCTCCTGGTCGTCGAGATGATCAAATAGCGCCTCAGGCGCTGCGTTGACTTCGACGCTCACTTCGTCATGGCGCGCATAAGTCATTGAGGACGCTCCTGCGAGCCCGAATGATGGCCGCTATGACCTCCATGTCCATGAAAGAGATGGAGGAGCGGGCACGCCAGCAGCAGAAGATAGGGCAACCACCCCGCTGCGTGGCCCCAGTGTTCACGTAACACGTAAAACGCGCCTACAAGCGCGACAGACACGACGAGCAAGATCCAGGTTCTCTTCATAACGCCTCATTGTGACGCCAAATTCGAGTCGGTCTTTGCGCAAGATCAAGGACCGAGGCGGCGATCGAGTTCTAATGGGCCGGCAAACACGCCAAAGCGGCGCGCCGGCTCGGGGGCCTGCGCCCGCCTTCGCTGGAGAACCGATTCATGAAGACGTTCGCATCCTTGATCGTGCTTGGCGCGGTTTCAGCGCTCGGCGCCTGCACCGGCGCCGATGACGGAACACATCGTCATGGGCCGCGCGGCGCACTCATGCAGGATGCGGCCATGCCCGATCGTCCAGCCGAATGCCCGTACGACAGCGAGACACACAGCATGCACCGCCCGCATGATAGCGGCCGCATGCTCACCACCGCTCATCCGGGCTGCACGCCCGAAGACAGGGCCGGCGCCGAGCAACAGCAACAATCGTCACAACAGGCGCCGAATTGAGCCAAGAGCCCGCCTGCCGCATTGCTTCCGATCCGGTAGTGCGGGCATTCTAGGCATCAATGCGCGACGTTCCTCAGCCAGACGCCAACAGAGAAGTCGCTGCGCGCCTCAACAAGGCGTGCTTTTGTGTCACGCTCGATCTTCCCTCGCTTGAAACTTCGTTGCGCGACGAAATCGGCGACGAAGCATTCGCCGCTCTCATCGGTCAGCGACAACATCTCTTCGCCGAGGCGCCGGTGTTCTTGCCCAGCGCCGACATGCGCGCGATGCAAAGAGTAGTTGCTGCAATCGAGGCCGCCGCTCAACGCCCGGACTACCAAACCGCCGTCCTCGGATGGGCGCCGAAAATCGCCACCTTAGATTTCGGACCGCACGGCGCTTTCATGGGCTACGACTTCCATGTCGGTGAAAGCGGCCCCAAGCTGATTGAAGTGAATACCAATGCCGGCGGCGCGTTCTTCAACGCCCTGCTTGGCCGCGCGCAAAGCGCCTGCTGCGCCCCGGTCGAACGCGCACTGGCGCTTGAAGCGCTTGGCGCCTTCGAACCCGCCGCCATCGCCATGTTCGAAGCGGAATGGCGCGCACAAGGGCGAACACATCCCCTGAGGCGGATCGCCATCGTCGATGACGCGCCACTTGAGCAATATCTCTATCCCGAATTTCTCATTGCCAAGCGTCTCCTGGAGCGCGCTGGAAATGAGGCCGCGATTGTTGACGCCAAGGATCTGGCGTTTGTGTCCGGTGAGCTCCGCGCCCAGAACAGACCAATCGATCTCGTCTACAACAGACTGGTCGACTTCGCCTTGGATCAACCCGCTCACGCTGCTTTGCGCGACGCCTACAGCGCGGGCGCGGTTGTGGTGACCCCCAATCCTCGCAACCACGCGCTTCTAGCGGACAAGCGCAATCTTACACTGCTCTCGGATGAGATGCAGATGCGCGCGTGGGGGCTTGCGCCTTCTCACATCGAGGCGCTCAGCTCATTGCCGCACGCGGTGCGCGTAAGCGCGGCCAATGCCGACGATCTTTGGGCCGCGCGAAAGCGCTATTTCTTCAAGCCCGCCGCGGGCCATGCCAGCAAGGCAGTCTATCGCGGCGACAAATTGACGAAGAGTGCTTGGGAGACCGTGCTCGCAGGCGACTACATCGCCCAGCAATTCGCCCCGCCCAGCGAGCGCACCATCCGGATCGACGGCGCCGAGGTTCAGCGCAAACTCGATGTGCGGCTCTACACCTATGATGGCGCGCCGCTTCTCGCTGCGGCGAGGCTTTATCAAGGGCAGACGACAAACTTCCGCACGGAAGGCGGCGGATTCGCGCCGGTGTTCTTCGTGTAGCAGGTGTCGGGCGCGGGCTCGCATTAGCTCATGCCTCAGTCTTCCTCGGCGGCCTTCGGAGCGCGTCTCACCGGCTGCTTTAAGCGTGGCTTAGTGCGCGCGGCTTCGAGAGCGCGCTCATGATCCTCTCTGGCCGCTTGGCGCGCCAGCACGCGCACGAGCCGGATGGCTCCGCTAACGACGCTGTCAGGCACAGAAGCCACGGCATCGCTAGTGCAAGTGACAATGTCCCTCATGCCTGTTTCCGCAAAACCAGACGGCGCGCCTGGCGCCGACGACACGCCCGCACCAGTCGTGCAAGCCGTGCGCCGATGTTGATTGGACCGCACGGCGAGCAACAACCACTTCACCTGTTCACGGCTGAACCGACGTACGCCGCCGTCGCGACGGACGACACCGTCTTGGATTTTAACACCAGGCACCAGACCGTCCTTCATGCGCCGATTTGCGGTGGCTTTCGACACGCCAAACAAATTCTGGATGTCCCTGTAACCGAGCAACAAGTCGTTCGACTTCATTTCCGCGATGACGCGATCAACTTCCGCGATTTCCTCTTGGGAATAATTTGGCATATCGCGATCGGCGAGCAGGCGCGACGGCAGCGGTCGCCGTGGGGGACGCGCGGCGAGCTTGGGCCCAAGCCTTAAGCGGACAACCGGTTCAGAGCCCGACGTGATTGGCGCAACTTTCTGGCTCGGCGGCGCAAGCGGTATCGCGGACGCCGGCGCGTCGTTGAAGAGATCGAGTTGGATGGACTTGAGCATAACAAAGCCTTTCACCTCAGCTTTCTCACACCGCAGTACGACATCTTTATTCGCTGAGTTGGTGGACGTCAGCGGCGCGTGTTCAAACGCTGCAAGCCCGCGTCGCCACGCTTGGGTCGGCGCCGCTGAGAGATCTTGGGGCGGGTTACTCCCTTACGTTCTTCGGTTCTCTTCGCACAATCTGCATCAGATGCGCTTCCCAACGCTCTAAGGCCTCGCGCTTCTGCGGCTCATAGTCGAAGCGATTATAAATCTTAGTCACCTGCGGGCCCGGAGGCGTGTGGTTTAGTATCCTGCTGATCACGTCTCCGGATACGCCGATCTCCGCCATCATCGTCGCACCCGTGCGTCGAAGGTCATGCACTGTTAGGTCGCCCGCACCCACATCCTCGCGCAATCGAATAAACCCACGCGTCAGCGCATGGCCAGTGGATGCGATCTGGCGCTTACGGCCAGCGAAGGCCTGATCGGTGCCGGTGTGCTCGAACCCCTCTTTCACTATCCTCAAGGCGAGCGGCGCCAGCGGCACGACCTGTGGCGACTTGTTCTTGGTGCGGCTGCCTGGAATCGTCCAGCGCTTAGCGTTCAAGTCAGCTTCCGCCTTGCTCAACCCTGCCACCTCGCCGCGTCGCTGCAGCGTCAGCAAGGCGAGCTGCAACGCCTGCGCGGTGGACCGCCCCACCGGGTTGTTCGCCATGTCAACCAGCCCCCACCAGACCAGTTTCAGTTCGTCCTGCGTGGCTACCCTCTCACGGCTTGCGATGCCGGGGCCAGGATACCCCGCGAGCACGTTGCGCTCGATCAGACCCCGCTGGAGGGCGAACGCCATAAGCCCCTTGAGCGCTGAGCAAGCACTCCGCGCGGCCCCAGGCCGTCCTGAGTCCTCGATCTCTTCAACGTAGCGGCGGATCTCGTCCAAGGTGATGAGACCAATCCCCTTCTTTCCGAACTTCGGGGTCACATAGAGCCTGATGGTCGACTGCAACCGGACGATCGTGCAATCGCGCATCCGCCGCTGCGCGTCCGCCATGTAGGTCTCCAGCACCTTGTCGACGGTGCGCTCCCTGCGAATGGCGTTGGTGCGCCGCGCTTCCTTGCGCTCCTTGGCGAGGTCACGCCCTTCGAGCCGCGCGCCAGAGCGAACCTTTCCCGCATAGTCGCGGGCTGTCTCGGGAAGCACGCCAGGATAGTCTCCGAGCACGACTTCAGTTGGAGAGGCGCCTTCCGGCGTGTAGCGCACCGACCAAGTCTTCCGGCCCGATGGCATCACCATGATAGAGAGGCCTGCAATCTCGGTGTCGAGAACGCGATAGCGGCGTCCTTCCGGCTGCAATTCCTCGATCGCGCGACGCGTCAATTTGAGTTTGCGGTTCGATGGTCTTGGCAACTGATACGCTCCACTGCATCCCACAAATCCCGTTCCTGTCCCATTCGCTGCTGAGGGAGGCGTAGGGACCGAGAGGGGTCGGTAGGGTTCAGCTAGTGAGAAAAACTCAAGCGCGACAAGGCCATGCGCCGCGCACGCGGAAAAACCGCAAGATGCCGCAACGCTTATCGAAAAACGGCAATAATAATTCAATGTCAGCGAGGATCGTCGAAAATTCGCGAACAATTTCGATGAGTTGCAGAGAGGGACTCTTCACGTCCCAATCACGTCCCAATCCGAAAAGTGGTCAGCGAAGGGTTTGATAGGGAAGGAAAAAGCAAGGGACAGGTTTAACGTCACTGAAGACGCCGACCTCGGCTACCGGCTCGCGCGCGATGGCTTTCATAGCGGCATGATTGGGCCGCCGACGTGGGAGGAAGCGCCGATCGATTTCCGTGCTTGGCGGCGCCAGCGCGTGCGCTGGATCAAGGGTCACCTGCAGACATGGCTCGTTCTCATGCGTGACCCATTCCGCACCGAGCGAGAAATGCGGTTTCGCGGCTTTGCATCCATGCAACTCTTGCTCGGCGGCGGCATCGCCGCCTCATTCGCTCATGGACCGCTCGCCTTCGTTATCTTGGCGGCGCTGCTCACGCCTTATCGTTTGCTTGAACCCATTGATGTCATTCTTGCGCTGACCGGTTACACAGTCGCAATGCTGGCCTCACTGAGCGCCAGCGCGCTCTCACGCAACTGGAGTCATCTGATGGCGGCGGTGACTATGCCCTTCTATTGGCCACTTTCCAGCCTGGCCGCATTGATCGCTTTCGCTGAACTCCTGGTTCGTCCGCACAGATGGACAAAAACCGCGCATGGTGTTTCGCCCCGAACGCGATATCCTGCGTAGGCGCCCGCGAAACGCCATCTTTCGGCGCTCAACATGGACATCGCGAGGGCGCGCCTAGAACCAGCTGGGGAAATCAATGCGCATCATTCTCGGCGGCGTAATCGCTGTTTTCGCTTCTTTTCTTTTTCAGGCCGCGCCCGCATCGGCGCAGACTCGCATCGAGTGTCCGCTTCCTGACGCCACGCGCTCAATCACCGATCCGCTGCCCCGCGATTGGTGGACCACGCCTATTCGCAATCGCCTCACCGACACGCGCGTTCAAGACATAGCCGGCCGGCCCGCGCTCGTCTGCCAATACGGTGACGCGGGCTCCGTACAAACCAACGCGCCGCGCTTCCAAAGGTGTGTTGCTCGACGTGGTGGTTTCGATTGCACGCGCCTCGGGCCCTTTCCACCGGGCGGACCGGGGTGGCCAGGAGGTCCCGGCGACCCAAGGGGTCCTGATCGTGGCGCGCTCTCCATTCCGCAATCTTACATGTTCGATCTCGATCGCGGCCGCGTCGGCAGCGACCGGGGAGCAGACGTGTGGTTTGAAGCGGTCAACCCCGTGCAACTTTATCTCACGCCACGGAACGGCGCTCGTATTGCTCTCGGCGACCGCCGTGACGGCGACAGCTGCCGACGCTCGCTCTCGAACGACCGTATCGCCTTAACCTCGTTGATGGTTGGCTATTACGTCTGCTACGAAACAAGCGAAGGTCAGCGCGGCGATTTCCGCATCACGGGGCTGACTTCGGGTTCACCGCGCACGCTGCAAATCGAGTACAACAATTACGGCGACCTCCGCCGTTGACCCTAGTGAAGCGATGCGAGCAAGCCTCGCATCGCTTCAACGTCGTCCTCTCGCTGACTCCATGCAACCACGAGCCGGACTTCGCCTGATCCTCTTGCCCCCCACTCATAAAATTCCACGCCAGCCTCCCGAAGCTTCGCCACGCCCGCATCACCGAGTTTGACAAAGACCTGGTTGGTTTGCACTGGCGTCGAAAGCCGCTCACCCGCCGCCTCACCTAGACTGCCAGCCAACGCATTCGCACGGCGAGCCATCTTCAACCACAAACCGTCCTTGAGATAGGCGAGCAACTGAACCGCCGGATAGCGCCCTTTGCACAACAGATGGCCGCCCCGCTTGCGGCGCCGTTCGATCGCGTCGGCGAATCTTGAATCAAACGCGACGATCGCCTCCGCCGCCAGTGCGCCATTTTTCGTGGCGCCAAACGACAAGAGGTTCACCCCGGCGCGCCAAGTGATATCCGCGGGCGAACAGCCAAGAGCCGCAACCGCATTTCCAAATCTCGCACCATCGACGTGAAACGCCCATTTGTGCTTACCCGCGAGGGCGCCAAGCGCGGCAACTTCATCGGGGTCGTAAATGGCGCCACGTTCAGTCGCCTGCGAAATGGACAGCGCAGAAAGCACGGGCGAATGAATATCTCCGCCGTTGCGCGCGATCGCTCCCTCGACAGCCGCGGCGGTTACCTTAGCGCCACCCCCCTCAATGAGCGCGAGTTTGGCGCCGCCGGTGGCAAATTCCACCGCGCCACACTCGTCACGCTCGATGTGCGCCTCGCGATGGCACAGAATCGCACCCCACGGCGGAACAGCGCTCGCCAACGCGATTGCATTCGCCGCCGTTCCCGATGCCACAGTGAAGACTCGCACCTGACACTCGAACACTTCACTCAAACGTGCGTCGAGTTGCTTCGACCAATTGTCTTCACCGTATGCACGCGAAGTATCCGCGGCGTTAGCCTCCACAATCGCTTGCAGAATTTCCGGCGCAGTCGCCGCCGTGTTGTCGGAGCGGAAGTTCATTGATCGTTACTCCCGACGCAAACCTTTGTTCATCGTTGAAGTAACTCTGCGCCAAAAAACGCGAGAAATCTGTCTCAAAGCAGCACGTTCTCGGGCAATTCCAACGCTTACTTTACAACATCCCGCTAGCCTTAAGAGAAATTAGCCATCGGGACGCAGGCTGTGCAACACTTCGTCAACCGTGCCACAATCGAAAGGTTGGCCGCTGAAGCCTATAGTGGCGCGCACGCGCGCTATTACTTCATTGTCTTCATTGCCGTGATATCTGCGGCCGTAGTCGGCCCCGCGCTCGCGACGATTTGGCTTGGCATCGTGTTGCTTGTCGAAGAGTCGCGCCGCATGCTGCGCGCGCGCTTGGTCACACTTCCACCCGATGAAGCGCACGCCGCACAGCTTGGCCTTGATATCGCCAGCGCGTCGATCTTCGCGGCCGCACCTGCGATGGCCTGGTATTCACGCGTTGACCTTGGCCCTGCAGTGGCCATCGTCTTGCTCGCGATGCTCGCGTGGAACGCGGCCTCGACAGGCAAACGCGGCCGGCTCGATACAGCTCTCGCATGCGCGCCCTACGCCATTCTAACTCTACTGTTTCTGCTCGAAGGCGCCGCCGTCGGCGCCGGCGCAGCTACGTTCGCATGCCTGCTCGCCGTTGGATATGTGTTTGGCGCCGCTCTTCAGAACGCCAGGAACGCCGCCCACCAGCGCGCG
>JACQAC010000148.1 GCA_016195245.1 Pseudomonadota bacterium | reverse complement strand
GGGCTCTGCGGGATCGCGCGCCAATTCGCACAGCAACGCGACCAAGGCGCCCGCTTCGGTCTCCATCAGCGGCCGCCCATGCGATGCCGCCGCGACAATCCCCCAACGCGCCAGCTTTGCTTCAACACGGAGCGCCAAGGCCGCGTCCGGCGTCGCCAAAGCCGCGGTGCCGTCGGGCGTCTCCAGCACCTCACGCAACATCAGCGCGATGGCGGAGGCCTCTTCGTCTTCAGTCGCCGCTTCGAGTAGGCGCAAGCCTTGCACCCCGTCGCGCACCAACGCTTGCCCTCCCGCGAGCACCAAACGCTGCAACCAATCCGCTGTCTGTTCCGCCGGAGCTAGCGCTTCACGCATCAGCACCCGGCGCGCATGACCGTGCGCCGTCTCGTCGCCCAGCGGCGCGATGGCGCCGCGATCAACGCCAAACGCGGCGAGCGTCTCCTTCAGAGCGTGCTGTGGATGCTGATCGCCGACCATCGCCCAGGATTTGTCGTCCATGTCGACATCGACCCCGGGCAGCACCACAACGCCGCGCGGCAAACCGGCGACCACGCGCATCAAATCCCGCGTCGTGGCGATCGAGCCCGTCGAGCCCGCGATCACGATTGGCCGCGTTGGTGGATTGGCGCGCCAGCGCGCGGTCAGCGCCTTGCGAAGATCCGCGCCATAAGCGGCGAAGTCGCTAAAGCCCTCCTCCTTGAGATACTGCGGCCAGTACGTCGCGATGATGTCCAGGAAACGGGCGCTCGCCTCCCAATGCCGCGCCAGGTCGATGTCCTCCACCAAAGTGCGCAGTTTTTCCCATGCTACGCGTTCAACCGTGGCCGCGCTGTCCAAGAGCTTCGCCAACTCGTCTGCAAGCGCCAAAGCGCGTGCGGGATCTTCGACACCGTTCTGTGCTTTGTCGCGCTGACGGATCAGCGCCGCCAATTCCATGCGCCGGCGCATCTTCGGAATTTGCGGCGGCGTGTCGAATGTCTCGGCGCCCCACACGTCGGGATCGTCGTCAGCATAGGGATCGCCGAGCGGGCGGATGGTCGGCAACAGCGCCGCGCCGCCGAGTCGCTTTGCGAATGCATCTACGAGCCCGCGCGCAGCGCGGCGATTGGGCAGCAGCACCAGCGCATCACTCAGCGCAAACGGGTCGTCCGCGCGATAGAGCGCATCCGCCATCGTGTGGGCAAGCAATTCCAAAAATGGCGCGGACGCGGGCGCGGCGCGGAGCCGAGGCGCCGGGCCGTCAAACAGCCCGGGGAAAATCATAAGGCCGGCGCCGCCAAGCGCGCCTCGGCTTGCTCCTTCGCTTGCGGGTCGCCGACGTGCATCCAGAACCCGCCGAGCGGCGCGCCGTACAGTCGTCCCTCTTGCGAGAGACGCCGCCAAACGCGCGTGAACGAGAACGGCTCGAGCGGCTCGGAATCGATGATCGGCGGGCTGATGATCTGCGCGCCCATATAAGCCCAAGGCGTGTGCGGCAGCGCATCGCGGAAACTAAGAACGCCGTTTTCGTCCATAAAAAAATCGCCGGCGCCGTCATAGCCAAGCTGTTGATCCATCGCCGCCAGCATGAGCTGCGCGCCCATGCGCGACGGATCGAAGCCGCGAGCCAAGCGCGCCATCGCAGAGCCCTGCGGTTCGGTCCAAACAGAATCGATGTTGCAAAGGAAAACGGGCTTATCGCCCAGCAACGCGCGCGCCTGCCGAACGCCGCCGCCCGTTTCCATGAGAAGCGCCCGCTCGTCTGAGATGATGATTTCGATGTCGCCCCGGCGCTTCAGGTGCGCCTCCAGAAAATCCGCGAACGCATGCACGTTGATGATGGCGCGCTTCACGCCTGCTTCCACACAGCGATCGAGCACGTGATCGATCAGCGCACGCCCGGCCACTTGCACCATCGCCTTCGGCCGATCGTTGGTCAGCGGGCGCATGCGCGTACCGAGCCCGGCCGCCAGCACCATCGCGGTTTCCGGAACAGCGCTCATGCCGCCTTCTCCAGATATGGCCGCGCCACCTCTTCAACGAAGGCGCGCGCATCGGCCAGCGCCGGGTTCCGCAGCGTGCGTGCGAGATGGCCCCACATCCGCGGCATGAATTCGCGGTAGCGCATCTTGCCGTCACGCGCCATCAGCCGTGAAAAAATTCCGAGGATGCGCATCACATTAATGGCGCCGAGCACCGAAAGTTCGCGCTGAAACTCCGCGTCGCTGACGCCGGTAAGATCGAGATAGGTTCGTAACGCCGCCTCATGCGCGGCCAGGCTCACATCGCGGCGCGCATCGTGCAGCAGCATAGAAAAGTCCCAAGCACGCCAACCGCGCACCGCGTCCTGAAAATCCAGCAGACCGACCCGCTTCAGCCCGCCTCGCTCCGGCAGCCACAACAAATTCTCAGCGTGATAGTCGCGGATCGTAAACGCACGCGGGAAACCCAGCGCCTTGACGATCAGCCCGTCTCGTACCTTTTCCCATCGCGCCCGCGCTGCATCGTCGATGCGAACATTTTCCGCCTTCGGCAGCCACTCGACGAACAGGTCAGCGTTCACCTCAAGCGCCAGCGCATCATAGTCCTGGAGCGGCCACATCGCTCCATCCGGTGCGACCAGTGTTGAGGGCGCTTCAGCCGCATGCACATGCGCCAGCAATTCGGCGGCGGCTTGATATAGGGGAATCTCTTCGGCGCTCTTGCCGATGACGTTGGCGTAGAGATCGTCGCCCAAATCTTCAAGCACGGCGTAGCCAGCGGCGGAATCCATGCCATAAATCTCAGGCGCAGCCAGACCGATGGAGCGCAGATACTCCGCCACCGCGCCAAACGCCTCCACTCGGGACGCCGCCA
The DNA here is from genome assembly GCA_016195245.1 of Pseudomonadota bacterium. Lineage (GTDB taxonomy): Bacteria > Pseudomonadota > Alphaproteobacteria > Caulobacterales > Aquidulcibacteraceae > Vitreimonas. The sequence goes on along the minus strand of JACQAC010000148.1, from coordinate 13,611 downwards.
GACGCGCCACCGCATTCCAACCCATCGTCCGCCGTTCCGCGACTGTCGCGCCCGGAGGACACGGCGGGTCTTCCTTCGGCGGCGCATTCATCAACACTGCTTTGCGGTCGTCCAGCCGTAAGCGCTCGTACGAGCGCGTGGACGCATCACCCGCAAGCGGTATGCGCTCGGCCTGCGCGAAGCCGGTCTGCTGCAAGAGCCGTGTCAGAGCCTCAGATCGATCCAACACGCGCTCCCCACTTGCCGCGCCCTTTCAGTGTGGCACGCCGTCCTCCGCCTTCCGGCTCGAGCGCAATGTCGAGCCGGTCGCGCGGCAGCATGCCGCCGAGCCGCTCCGGCCATTCGATCAAGCACGCGGCATCCACGAACGCATCCTCCAAGCCCAGCTCGAACGCCTCTTCCGCGTGCTTCAAGCGATAGAGGTCAACGTGCCAAAGCTGACCTCGCGCGCCGTCGTAGGTTTGCACGAGCGTGTAGGTGGGGCTCGGCGCCTCTTGATGCTCACCCACCCAGGCCTCGATGGCGCCGCGTGCGAGCGTGGTCTTGCCCGCGCCCAAGCCGCCGGTCAGGCACACCACGTCGCCACGCATCAAGCGCGCGCCAAGCCGCGCCCCTAACGCAAGCGTAGCGTCAGGGTCGGCGAGCGGAATATCCCGCGAATCAAGGGCGGTTTCGGCAGCCACGGGCGTGGATGCTGCCCGGACGGCGCCCCTGCATCAAGGGCCGCTTGCGCGCGCTCCGCAGGTGCAGCAAACACTAGGCCATTGTGAGTGCAGGTGAAATCAGACGCGTTATTATCATCGGCGCCGGTCAGGCCGGCGGCGAGGCGGCGCAACGCCTGCGGCAAGGCGGCTTCACCGGCGACATCACACTGATCGGCGAGGAGCCGAGCGCGCCCTATCAGCGCCCGCCGCTCTCCAAGAAATACTTGGCCGGCGAGCTTTCGATGGACCGGCTGCTGCTGCGCCCCCCTACTGTGTACACCGAAGAAGGCGTCGCCTTCCTCTCCTCAGTGCGTGCGGTGTGGATCGACCGGGCTTCCCAGCGTGTGCGCCTCGAGGGCGGCCGCGAGATTCCTTACGACGCGCTGGTGCTTGCCACCGGCGCCCGCCCACGCAAGCTGCCGCTTGCTGGCGCGGACCTCGACGGCGTCCATCTTTTCCGCACCGCCGCTGACGTTGACGCCATCCGTCCGCGCTTCAATGCAGGAGCGAAACTCATCGTTGTTGGCGCTGGCTATATCGGTCTGGAAGTCGCTGCTGTGGCGCGGCAACATGGGCTCGACGTGACCGTGATCGAAACCGCTGTGCGCCCGCTCGCGCGCGTCACCTCGCCGGAAGTCGCTGGCTTCTTTCTGGATGAGCATACGCGCCAAGGCGTGCGCTTCGTGCTCGGCGGCCAACCGGCGGTGATCAAGGGTCAAGCCGAAGTCACTGGTGTGGCCCTGACCGATGGCACTGAGCTGCCCGCCGATCTCGTCATATCCGGCATCGGTATCACGCCGGAAACCACTCTGGCCCAGCAATGCAATCTCGCTGTCGACAACGGCGTCACCACCGACAAACATTGTCGCACCAGCGACCCAAACATCTTCGCCATCGGCGACTGCGCTCGCAGGCCGATGAGCTATTACGGCGACCGAGTGCAGCGGCTCGAAAGCGTCCACAACGCCGTCGAAGGCGGCCGCATTGTCGCCAATGCTATTCTCGGCAAAGAAGCTTACGCTGAGGAAACACCCTGGTTCTGGTCGGACCAGTACGATCTGAAGCTGCAAATTGCCGGCCTCTTCCAGGACTACGACCACGTCGTCTTACGGGGCGCCATAGCGGACCGCGCTTTTGCCGCCTTTTACTACAAAGGCGACCAGATCATCGCCGTCGACGCCATCAACAAGCCCGGCGAGTTCCTTGGCGTAAAGACTTTGATCCAGCGCAAACTGACGATCGCGCCGGCTGACATTGAAGATGCATCGCGCCCGATGAAGGAACTTGTCGCGGCCGCACGGCCCCTCTAACGAGACACCCGCATGCCGAAGATCACTTACATCGAACATTCGGGCAAAGAGCACGTCGTCGACGCGCCCGTTGGCCAAACCGTCATGGAAGCCGCGGTGAAGCACGCGGTGCCAGGCATCGACGCCGATTGTGGCGGCGCCTGCGCTTGCGCCACCTGCCACATCTATGTCGAGCCGGATTGGCTCTCAAAGACCGGCGAGCAATCCGGCATGGAGCAGTCCATGCTCGATTTCGCCAACGAGGTTCAGGACAATTCGCGCCTCTCTTGCCAGATCAAGGTGACCGAAGCGCTCGATGGTCTGGTCGTGCGGCTGCCGAAGAGCCAACACTGACGTGAAGACAATCCCGCCTCCGATTTGGGCGGTCTTGGCGCTGGTCGCCACCTACTTCGTGAGTGGGTTTCCTCCATTCGTCACTTGGCCTTCGTGGCAATCGCAGCCGATCGGCGCACTCATCTTTGCGCTCGGCATGACTGGGCCGGTGATCGCAATCACCCAGTTTCGAAGCGTCGGCACAGAGGTGTCCCCGACATCCGAGATAAACCATCACCTGGTTGTGTCCGGGCTTTACGGGGTCACGCGCAACCCGATGTATTTGGGGCTGACGATCGCTTCGCTCGGCATCGCCATCTTCTTCGGGCGGCCGCTGATGTTTGCGGTGCCGCTCTTCGTCTTTGTCATCATCAACTGGATTTTCATCCCGTTCGAAGAAGCCAAGATGCGCCGGCAGTTTGGCGCCGAGTTTGACTCTTATACCCAGCGCGTCCGCCGCTGGCTCTAAGCCGCGGCGCGCTTCTTCGGCTTGACTTCCGGTGGCGACGGCGGCGGACCGGTCAGCGGCGTGGTCGCCGGCAGGTGACACGTCACGGTCACGCCGCGCCCGGGTTCGCTGGATAGCGCAACCCAGCCGCCATGCATCTCCACAAACGACTTCACCAGCGCGAGGCCTAGACCGGCGCCGCGACGATCGCCTGATGAGAAGCTGTCAAAGGCGCGCGCTTGTGCGTCAAACGCCATGCCCTTGCCGGTATCCTGCACGGTCAAACGGACAACGCCATCCAACCGCTCAGCGCCCACAGTAATGGTGTCGCCGCGTTCGGTGTGACGGAGCGCATTCGACAAGAGGTTCACAATGACCTGGGTAATCCGCTTCTGATCCGCCTCGATGGCGCCGATCTTCGGATCGCACTTGATGCGGATTGGCACTTCCGTGTCGCGCGCCTTTGAGGCCGCCATCTGCACGCTTTCGGCGATGGTCGCGTACACATCCATGGCCCCGAGATCGAGCTGCACGTTGCCTGCTTCCACCATCGCTACATCCAAGATGTTGTCGATCAGCTTCGACAAGCTGCCCGAAGCTTCGATGATCGACGACACCTGTTCATCTTGGCGGTCGTTGAGCGGGCCAAAAATCTTGTGCTGCAGCATCTCGGCGTTGCCGTGGATGGCCTGCAGTGGGTTGCGCAGCTGGTAGCTGACGTTTTCGACGAACTGCGTCTTCAGCTGATCCGCCGCCTCGAATGCCTCTGCCCGTTCGCGCAACGCATCTTCGACACGCCGGTCAGCGGTGATGTCCTGGAACGCCACCAAGGTCGCGCCATCGGGCAATGGGCGGGTCAGGAACTTCAGCATGCTCTCGTCGGAACGGCGCATTTCGCCGCGGAATTCCGTGCGGGCTTCCGGCGACGGGTCCGTGATCCGCGCCCGCACTTGCGCCCAAGTCGCGCGATCATGGAAGAGCTTTTCGCAGGCGCCGACCACCTTATCGAAAGGCATGTCGGCTTCGAGCGTCACGCCTTCAAGCTTCCACATCGTCGAGAACGCGGCGTTTGAAAGTTTCAGCCGTCCATCGAGACCGAACACCACTATCGCTTCATGCAACTTGTCCAACGCCGCTTTCTGTGTTTGCAGCAAAGCATCGTACTGACTGCGCAGAGAAATTTCGTTGGTGATATCGGAAAAGATCACCAACAAGCCGCCGCTCGGATGCCGCTGCCGCGCAACGCGCAGCATTTTGCCATCCGGCAGCACCCAAAGGTCCTGTGGCAGCTCCGCCACTTCTTGGTAGAGCGCCAACTCGCCGGCGCGCCATTCCGCGTAGTTCGCGTGCGCCGGCAGTTTGCGCTTCTCTTTCAAATGGTCGAGCCACGCGGCGTGCGTCGGCCGATCCTGCAAAAAACCCGGATCGAGCTGCCACACTTGCTCGAATGCACGGTTGTGGAACACCAGACGCTTTTGCGCATCGAACACAGCGATGCCCTCTGCCAGATGGTCCAACGTTTCATCATGCGCTCGCTGCTGCTTCGCAAGCAAATCACGGCTGGCCTCGACATCGGTCACATCGAGGGCTGAGCCCGCCGCGCCGCCGGTTATTGGCGCAATGTGAATCTGCAGCGTGCGCAATTGGCCCCCGACGACTGCTGAACGCGTCTCGCTTTGCGCTTCGCCACTTTCGATGGCCCTGCGCGCCAGATCGGACGCTGCCTGATCTAGCTGCAGGTTGCGGGTGATCGCCTGCTCGAGAGATTTCGCCTCCAAAGCCTTCAGATATTGTGGATTGGCCCATTCAAGCTTCAGCGCGCCGTTGACGCGCCACGCCATCAGCGGCGCTTCGTTCCACATTTCCAGGAACGCCGCCGGATCGCGCGCAATCACTTGGCGCGCTTCGTCGATACGCCCACGTGCGCCGCCCTCTTCGACGCCGCGCGCGCTCGCGTCCAGGATCCAAACCACAGCGCGCGCGCCCGCCGTGCGGCCATCGACCTCCACGAACACGCCATCCGGCGTGGAAATGGTCAGCGAGAACGGCGCTCCTTCACGGCGCAAGCGCGCCAACGCCGGCGCCAAACGCGCGAGGCCGCCGGTCGCGTCATGGGCATCGAACACGCCGAGCCCCTGCAGAATGCGCACGGACGGCTCGGCCGCATGCGCCGTATCGGAAAAGCGCAGCAAGCTCGCCAGCGCCAGCGGCGAACCGTAAATGCGCGGCTTGCCACAATCGGCCTCGTTCGCTGATGCGCTCGCTTCATCCCAGATCAGCACGATGCCCGGAAAAGCGCCGAACACCCCGTCGGCGCCAGCAAGCGCATCCTCGACTTCACGTGAGCGGCGCTTCCAAACTTCGATACTGGAGCGCGCACCTTCAGTGACACGCAGCGCCCAGATGATCGCGGCAATCGCGATCGCTGCCGCGCCGGCCGCGGCGATAAGGCTCAAGTTCGCGCCGTCCAAAGGCCGACCCCTAAATTCATCCAGCGGCGAAACGAATCGCCGAACCCCATGGTCATCCTCACGCAGCGCGCGCGCGAAGCAAACGCTTCGGCTGACCGAAAGCGTTAACAAGCGCTTAAAAAGATTGATGGGCGGTTAAGTTAAGAAAGATCAAAGTGTTAACGGCGTGTGCGGGCCTCCGCTATCCGTGCCGAAACGTTCTCCACAAAGCGCTGAGTCGCATGCCAAATCGGCCGCAGCGTCTTTGCGCGCGCGCCCTTCTCGGCGAGCTTGGACGAACCCGGCAAGCGGAACACGAACGGCATGCGATAGCTGGCGCCATAGCGCACATGTTCATCGAGGCTTGGTTGAAACCGCGCCTGCTGCAGCGCTTCCTTCGCCGACTTGAAGAATACGTCCGAGGGCCAGGCGTCGACGAGATGGATGTTCTTTGCGCCTCCGTTGGCGCCCACTTCGAACTCGACGATCACGTATCCCTCAATCCCAAGGCGACGCGGCAGACTGGGATACCGTGCGCGCATCGGGCCAATCGTCTCCCAAGGCATCGGTGATGTCTGAGCCAGCTCAGAATTTGGCTTCCAGATCAGGCATGTCGGTCCAACCGGCAATTTCAGCCTGGCGCGGGTGCGTTCGCGCTGCTCGCGCAGCCACCGCCGTAGCCATACCACGACCTGAATCAAAGCAAGTACCGCCGCGAGAACCAAAGCGCCCGAAACGAGCAGTGACAGTGAACCGTTCAGGCCATGCTGCCGCAGCGCTGTTGTCAGCCCCAAGTGAGCGGTAACCACGGCCAGGAACAGTGCGGCGTAAAAAAGCGCACGCAGAATCCAAGTCGAAACCGTGCGCGTCGCACGAACCAGCATTGCAGCGTCCCCGATGACGCTTTCTAGCGCTGTCCTTGCGCCGCGCAACCAACGCGGCTGGTGAAGCTAGGCGCCGCAGCGACAAGGCGCACGTTTGATCCAACGCAACGCCTTCGGCACATGAACGCGCCACCATTGCGCGATGAAGCCGTTTCGAAGCTGGGTCATGGTCATGACGCTTTGCGCGTTCGCCGGCGTGGCGTCCGCACAAACCCATCCGACAGGCGCGGAGGTTGCCAGCATCGGGCGCGGACGAGTGCTCGCAGAAGAAAACTGCGCGCGATGTCACGCAATTGGCGAGAGCGGCGAGAGCACTCATCCCGGCGCGCCGGCGTTTCGCACACTATCAAGCCGTTACCCGGTGGCCGACATTGCCGAGGCGTTCGCCGAAGGAGTGCGCGTGGGCCACCCAGACATGCCGGAGTTTCAATTCCAGCCTCGTCAGATCGACGATCTCATCAATTATCTACAAAGCATCCAGCGGCCCCAGCACTGAGCACTGAGTACTCGGGCACCAAAGAATCGAGGGCGGCCACAGCTTAGGGCCGCCCTCTCAGACTTTACTTCGGCGGATAGTTGGTAGGCGCCGGCGCCGGTGGCGGCGGCTCATCCTGCTTGCCGGTGTCGATGACCTCCGGCGTATCGTGTGCTGCGTCGCAATTGCTGACATTGTGCCCAATCACGCCGCCGGTGACGCCACCGACAACGGCGCCCAGTGCAGTGCCAGCGCCATGATGGCCGCTTGCGGCGACATTGTTGCCGACCACGCCGCCGACGACAGCACCAACCGCCGCCCCAGCTACTGTATTGTTGGTCTGATGCTGCTGACATGTTTGACTCGTGGGCGCGGGCGCCTCGCCAGCGAAAGCGAGAGAAGCTGAAGCCATGATCATCAGGCTGGCCGCGCCGGCCGCTAAGAACATCCGCATGTGAATTCTCCTGGTCCGCGCCTGTGATCAGGACGCTTCTGCCCTTCAAAAGGCAATCCACTCAATCTCGTCTCTCGCGCATCTCACAAATTTGTCAGACTTTGTGGGATGCGAGCGCGGCGAGCACCTTGAAGCAAAGACGCAACGCCGCCCACGCGCATCCTGCTCGTGGATGCGCGTGGGTGGCAATACCTCAGTAGCGGTAGTGATCCGGCTTGAACGGCCCAACCTCCGGCACGCCAATATAGTCGGCCTGCGCCTTGCTCATCTTTGTCAGCTTCACGCCGAGCTTATCGAGATGAAGCGAGGCGACCTTTTCATCGAGGTGCTTGGGCAGTGTATAGACCTTTTTCTCGTAGGCCTTGCCGTTGGTCCAAAGTTCGATCTGCGCCAGGGTCTGGTTCGTGAACGATGCCGACATCACGAAGCTCGGGTGGCCGGTGGCGTTGCCGAGGTTCACCAGGCGGCCTTCGGAAAGCACGATGATCTTTTTGCCGTCCGGAAATTCCACGTGATGGACCTGGGGCTTGATCTCGTCCCACTTGAAATTGCGCAAGCCGGCGATCTGAATCTCGCTATCGAAGTGGCCGATATTGCAGACGATGGCGTTGTTCTTCATCGCCCGCATGTGATCGACGGTGATGACGTCCTTGTTGCCGGTGGCGGTGACGAAGATGTCGGCGTTGGGCGCCTCGTCGTCCATGGTGACGACTTCGTAGCCTTCCATGGCCGCTTGCAGCGCGCAGATCGGATCGACCTCCGTCACTTTCACGCGCGCGCCGCCTTGGCGCAGCGACGCCGCCGAGCCTTTGCCCACATCGCCGTAACCGGCGACGACCGCGACTTTGCCCGCAAGCATCACGTCGGTGCCGCGGCGAATGGCGTCGACCAGGGACTCACGGCAACCATAGAGGTTGTCGAACTTCGACTTGGTGACGCTATCGTTGACGTTGATCGCCGGGAACGGCAGCTCACCTTTTTGCGCCATCTGATAGAGGCGATGCACGCCGGTGGTGGTTTCTTCCGACACGCCCTTCACGCTCTCGCGGATGGCTTTGTAGAAGCCGGGCTTCACCGCCATATACTTCCGGATGGTGATGAAGAGCGCCTCTTCCTCCTCGTTGGAATGATGCGCAATGAAATCCGGGTCGTCTTCGGCCTTTGGACCGAGCACGCAGAGGAGCGTCGCATCGCCGCCGTCGTCGAGGATCATGTTGGCGTATTGACCGTTCGGCCACTGAAAGATGCGATGGGTGTAGTCCCAGTAGTCTGTCAGGCTCTCGCCCTTCACCGCAAACACCGGCGTGCCTTTGGCGGCGATGGCCGCGGCGGCGTGATCCTGGGTCGAAAAGATATTGCACGAGGCCCAACGCACTTCCGCACCAAGCGCCTGCAGCGTCTCAATCAAGACTGCGGTCTGGATCGTCATATGCAGCGAGCCGGCGATGCGCGCGCCTTTCAGCGGCTGCTTCGGGCCATACTCCCTGCGCACGGCCATCAGTCCGGGCATTTCGGTTTCGGCGATTTCGATTTCCTTGCGGCCCCAGTCCGCCAGGCTCATGTCCTTAACGACGTAATCGTGTGCGCTCATCGCGCGCCTCCTCTCACGAAAGCTCGCGAGCGTCGTTTTCCAAGTGGAAAGCCCGTCGAGCCTGGCGGCAGCTGCCGTCGCAACGCTCCTCGGCGGGCGCGGGCGGCATAGCAAAGCCCGCCGCCCAAGGCAATCTTGCTGACATTGTCACGGGATGACGCGCACAGTTTGCGTCGCAGGGACGTCTGAGCGCTCTTGAAGCACGCCTATGAGCTGCAGAAGGAGCGTAACCACTTGGTGGGTGCGATCGCGCGGCGCATCCGCCCGGGTCGTGTTCGGGTAGGGGACGTAGTAGTTCTCCCCGTCCTCGTGCTGGAAAACGATCCCGCTTGCATGACCTTCCGATGCGCGATGCACGACGAAGAGTGCTTCGGGGTCACCCTCCGGTCTAATTCGCACCATGAGCGGCGGCGTGTTGTTGCGCCTTTGCTCGATGCGCACGACCTCACCGAGGTAGAACAGCACGCCCTCGATTGAGCGAACTGTCACGCGCGGTCGCGCGACTTCAGCGGCGCCGTCGCAGACAAAGGAGAACCATCGGTTCTGCCGGGCGCGTACAACTTGATAGGCGTCGCCCTGCTGCCGCACTTCCAATTGCTGCGCGGCGATCGCGGCCACACCCTGCAAATCCGCCGCGTTCGGCGACGTCAGAGGCGGACTCAGCACTTGTGGATTCGATTCCGAGCAGATCATGAGCGGACCGGCATGGCTGTGCAGCCAATCTTGAAAGGCGTTGAAGTCCGCTTCGTTGGAGGGATCGTTGTTGTAAGTCCGTCCGCCGAACTCGACGCGCTCTATGAACAACGAGTGCAGCAGATTGGGCCGCCAACCGGATTCGATCAGCGATTGGTACAAGCCCAAATCTATCGATGTCTCGATGGCTCGGTGAAAACGCTGATCGTTCAAAATGGCCAGGTTGAACGACGGCGACGCGGCGCCGCCCATGCTGACACCCGGTGTGAGCGTGCCGCCGTCGCCGCCCTCATGTGCCGTCAAGCTGGCGTTCGCCGACACAGTGCGCTGCATGCTGCCCGTGAATCCGAGCAGCCGCGTAAAAACCATCGAGGTACGATCACGCGCACGCATCACATTGCGCACGATCATCAAGCGTTCCGCCTGAGCCGCGGTCGTGTTGAACTGATCCGCTTGCACATCGAGCGGCACGGGTCGCGTGTAGAATGCTGTCGGAACACATCCACCGAGTGCGGCCACCGCCGCGATCAGTCCGATCCGCATGCCGTTCTCCTCTTTCGATCGAAGCTAGTCAGGGTTCGTTAAGAAAAAGAGCCGCCGGTGCGAACCGGCGGCTCCAGATTTTCAGACCTCTCGGACGTTTACGCCGTCCAACGATCCAGCAATTTCTTGGCTGCGTCGCGCCCACCGATGCCAAAGGCAATCGCCACCGCCACCGCAACCGCGCCGAGGATGAGCCCGAACGCCAGTGCGATGATGTTGTTGGCCAAGCCCATGAAGCTCAAGCCGACGGCCGTGGCGAGAATGATCACGCCCCAGCGTACCGCCACGGACATGATGTCGGATTGCGCACCGCCTTTGCCGACCGCCGCGGCCAGGATGTTCGCCAACAGCACGCCAAAGCCGATGATGATGATGCCGAACAGCATCCGGCCGGCAAGGTCGACGATCTGGCTCAACATCACCGCCATCGCGCCGAAGCCAAGCTGACGCGCGGCCTCCACGCTTGCGAACAGGATGATGCCGATCAGCACCGCGGTCCCAACCATACGTGAGGGCGGGAATTTCTTGAAGTCGATGGTGTCGACCCCAGGCGTCGGATCCATCTTCTCCATCGCCACTTTGATCGGCTCGGCCGAGGCCAGCTGATTGATGATGTCGTCGAAGCCGATCGACTTCAGACCTTCTTCAGTCAGCACCGCGATCCAACGGCCAACCATGTAAGCGATGAAGATGATCAGCGCGGCGCCGATCACGTTCGGGATCGCGCCCAGAATGTTCTGAAGCATCTGGGTTGCGGGATCGGAGATAGCGCGGATGTTCAAGACACCCAGTGCCGCGATCGCCACCGGAATGATGATCAGAGTGAACACCAGAATGCCCAGCAGACGCGTTAGGCCAGGCCCGCGCGGCGTGGCGGTGAGTCCCGCGTCGACGAGACGTCGGTCGAGTTCAACCGCTTCCACCGTCGCCTCGACCATCCGGCGCACGATTGTCGCCAGCACGAATCCGACGAAGAAGATGATCCCGGCGCCAACGACCTGCGGCAAGTAACCTAGAAAGCCCGTGAGCATGTTGTTGAGCGGCGTCACGATCGCCAGCGCCCACTGGGTCTGGAAGACGTTGAGTGCGGCCATGAAGCCGATCAGCCAAACCAGCCAATAGCCCACCTCTCCCAGCCGCTCGCCGACATCCACCATCGGCTTGGCGCCGCCTGGCCCGGCGCTATCGCGCCGCGCAAAGAATGGAATACGATCGATCGCTTTCGCGATGCTCCACTTCACGGCCTTCGCCGCGAAATGCGCAACGATCAGAATGATCGCAGCGATAATGATCTTTTGGCCGTAGTCGCTGAACCATTGCTGCAGCACTGCAGTGTTTAACATGTGGCCGCTCCCTCGAAACCCACACGAACGTACGCCGAGCTTTGCGCAAGGATATGCGGATTCCGACGCGTTGCACGCGGCAGGCGTGTTTGTTTCGTGCTGCGACCGCGAAAGGTTCCCGCAGCAGGCGAATTGCTGCTGAGAACAGCGCTTCCCAGGGCGAAAGGCAACCCGCTCAAACCGCGGCTAGCGCGTGAAGTTCCCTCAGCTGCCCGCGAGTACGCGCAGGCAGCGCGACAGTTCCTCGCCAGCCAGGTGCGGATCGATAGTCAAGGATTGCTTGATAAAGCTCTCATGACCGCGTGGCATGTAGGCGATCGTGCGCTCCGTCTGCCCGTCACGAACCACATAGGCGATCTCCTGTTCGGCATCGCCAATCGCGCCGTGATCGCGGCGGCGTTTCACCGCTTCTCGCGCCGCGAAAGGTCAGGTCAACTTGAACCGAACTCAGAGCCCCATTCTCAAACAGCGGCGTCAGCACATAGTCCACGCGCGGCGGCGCGCCGAACGCCGCGCAAGCAAGCATCGCCGCGGCCAGCATCAGCCATCGCCAAGGCCTCAGCATCGTCATCGCCGCAGGCTGATAATTCTGTCGACACGGCCGACAACGTTTTCGAGCGGGACGAAACCCACGACCGAAGGAATGCGGCTGTCAGCCGAATTGTCGCGGTCATCGCCCATGACGAAATAGTGCCCGGCCGGCACAACGTACTCACGCGTGTCATCCAACTCCGTGACGCCGCGATCAAAGGTCAAATAGCTGGCGCCATTTGGAAACGTTTCGCGGTATTCCTGAATGGACTCGCTGTTGCCATCCTCGTCACGAAAGTTTGTTAATCCTAACGAAACGCGCTCCATCGCACGCCCGTTAATGTGCAACACACCGCTGATCATCTGGATTCGATCGCCCGGCACCCCGATCACCCGCTTGACAAAGTCACGATCCGGTTCTGCTGGCGGACGAAACACGATCACGTCGCCACGCTGCGGCAGATGCCTCGAAAGCATTCTTCCACCTGGCCACAGCCCTTCAAGCGGAGCGATCGAAAAGCGACCGTACCCGTAACTCCATTTTGAAACCAGGATGTGATCGCCCACCTGCAGTGTCGGCTGCATCGCGCCGCTTGGAATGCGAAACGGCTGAATGGCAAACCAGCGTAGCGCCACCGCCAGCATAAGCGACACGACCGTCGGAACCAACCAGACCAGCAAATAGCCCAACAAACGCCCTGGCCCGCCCTGCTGGACGACTTGCTTTCGCGCAGTCACCACCCACGCAACAATAGCCACAGGCGCCGACAGGATGAGCCCGATAAAATCGCTCACTCCCTCGCCCGCGCCAAACAATGCGTCGATCAAATCGGATCTGAGGAGGTACGCAGCAACAAGCACAACCGCGGTCAACACCACCAGCATCACCGATGCGATGCACCACCACACCGCCAAACCGCGTCTGCGCGCGTAGTAGAATCCCAACCCCCAACCGAAGAAGGTGAGAAGCGCCGCGATCCACGGGCGCACCGGGCGGCTGTTGACGCCGGCGCTCTCAACATCCGCTGACATGCTATTCCCCCTCGTCGAACTTTGCGACGATCAGCGCCTCGATCGCGTCGAGCGCCTTCGCCGCGTCTGGCCCTTCAGCCTCCACCTCGATCTCCGAACCGATCCCAGCGCCGAGCATCATCAAGTCCATGAGTGAACAGGCGTTCGCCTCGTCGTCCTCGCGGCGCACGATGATAGTGGTGCCGTCATAGCCCAACGCGAGCTCCGCCAGTTTGCGCGAAGCGCGCGCATGCAAGCCGCGTACGTTGACGATTTTGAGTGGCCAGCGTCGCGTGGGCGAGGTTCAACTTGCCGCGCACTGCCGCGAGTTTGATCGGCATCGGCAAGTTTACGCCGGCGATCACTTCGATCTTCACCTGGTTGATCACCGAAATAGCGAGGTTGGACGGCGTGCCGCCGAACATGTCCGTCAGGACGATGACGCCCTGACCGCGATCGACGGTGCGCACAGCATCGATGATGTCGCTGCGACGCTCTTCCATGTCGTCATAAGGGCCGATAGCGACAGCGCGCATTTGGTCTTGGGGACCCAAAACATGCTCCGCGGCCGCGACGAACTCATCCGCCAAGCGGCCGTGGGACACCACCACGACGCCGATCATTCAGAACTCCCGCCCCGCACCAAACCGCCATTCTACCGTTTCGCAAGTGCGAGAAAAGCTAAAGGCGCATGCCTGCGGCAGTTTCGCTACGCCCTTTGCCCCTGCGGCGCCAGCGGCAGTTCGACCACAAGCCGAGCACCCGAGGCGCCCCCACCCGTAGCGATGGGGCCGGCGCGAACCACGTTCTCAGCGTAGATCCGGCCCCGGTGCGCCTCGACAATCTGGCGCGCAATGGAAAG
>JACQAC010000147.1 GCA_016195245.1 Pseudomonadota bacterium | reverse complement strand
GCACACTCCCCCGGACGGCGGCTTTGCTTGACTTCGATCGTCACCGCCAACCATAGTGTCGCATCAGGTGACTAATGCGCTGCCCGGCCCTCCCTAGAGGGCGGATGAATGCGGTCTTGGCTGGCTTTTCAACGCTGTTCTCGACTTTGATCCGCATTCGTTTGCACGAGCCTCTCTATCGGATTTCCGCGCCAGAATGGCGCTGAGCGTGCTGCGGTGCGTCTAAGTTTTGGTGTTTTATGGACAAGAGCTTTGCGAGTTGGATCAAGGAACGCGGCATCGGCGAGGTTGAATGCCTAGTGCCTGACCTGAATGGGGTTATCCGGGGCAAGGTTTTTCCGGCGCAAAAATTCTTGCAGAGTGAACGCGATGGATCGCTGCGGATTCCATCCAGCATCTATCTGCTAACGGTGACAGGCGAATACGCTGACGATGCGGATGAAGCGCTATCGACGGCGGATCCGGACGTCGTGCTGCGACCGGATATCAACACGATCTGCGTCGCGCCGGGATACAAGACGCCGACCGCGTTCGTGTTCGCGGACGCGTATCATACCAACAAGGAGCCCTACGATATCGCGCCACGCTACGTTCTAAAGCGCGTGGTGGAGCTTTATGAAAGGGACGGGCTAAAGCCAGTCGTGGCGCCGGAGCTGGAATTCTACCTCACCCAAGTCAACACGGACCCCGACCTTCCGTTGGTGCCGCCTGCAGGCCGCTCAGGCCGTTCGGAGACCGCGCCTCAGCCCTACGGACTTGAGGCGATTACTGAGTACGAAGACTTGATCGAGACCATTTATGAGCACGCGGAAGCCGCATCCTTGCATCTCGACACGATGATCCACGAGAGCGGCACGGCGCAGCTGGAGATAAATTTCAATCACGGCGACCCTGTGAACGTCTCGGATCAGGTGCTGGTTTTCAAACGCATCGTGCGTCAGGTGGCGCTGAAGCACGGCGTGTACGCCACCTTCATGGCCAAACCGATGGAGAACCAACCAGGCAGCGCCATGCACTTGCATATATCGCTGGTGGACAAGAAAGGTGCGAACTTGTTTGGTGTCGAGCCGCGCGATGGGGTGGACGGCAATACCGACATGTTCCGGCACTTCGTCGGCGGTCTGCAGAAATACCTAGGCGAATGCACGCCGCTGTTCGCGCCGAACGTTAACTCGTTCCGCCGCATGCGCCCGGATTTCTCGGCGCCAATCAACCTGCAATGGGGTTATGACAACCGCTCATGCGGTTTGCGCGTGCCGATTTCGCAACCTGAAAACCGGCGCATCGAAAACCGCCTGCCAGGCGCCGACGCCAATCCCTACCTGGCGATCGCGGCAGTGCTGGCCTGCGGGTATCTGGGCACTCGCGACAAACTCGCGCCGAATGAAATGGTGCAAGGCAGTGCTTACAAGTGGGCGCGCACCCTGCCACGAACACTGCGCGAAGGGCTGGATCGCTTCAAGGCGTGCAACCCGGTGATCGACCTGCTCGGCCCGCACTTCTGCAATGCTTTCCAGCAGATCAAGGCGCACGAGCTCTCGGCGTTCGAAGGCGTGATCAGCTCGTGGGAGCGTGACCACCTATTGCTCAAGGTGTGATGCTTGCGCCGCGATCTTGGGTTTGAGCGCTCCTACTACGCGGCAACCGCGCATGCGTTCAAATTAGCTCCCCCTCTTGAGGGCGAGACCGAATCAGATGTGGTTGTCATCGGCGGAGGCTACACAGGGCTGCACGCGGCGCTGAACGCGGCCGAGTGTGGATTCAAAGTTGTACTGCTGGAAGCGGAGCGCATTGGCTGGGGCGCTTCTGGCCGTAACGGCGGGCAGATGATCCCCGGCTGGCGTAAGGGCGCGGCCGAGTTGGTGAAGCGTTACGGCGAAGCACATGCGAAGACGCTGTTCGGTCTGGCGCTAGAGAGCCGATCGCTGACCTTGGAGCGAATTGCAAAGCACAATATCGATTGCGATCTGACGACGAACGGACATCTGACGCTTGCGGCGAAACCGGCGGACTTGAGCTGGATGGACGCGGAAGCGGAAACTCTAGAGCGAAGGATGGCGTATCCGAATGCACGTGTCCTCGACGCGAACGAGGCGCGCGCGAAGGTGGCAGCGGATGGCGTTTTCGGCGGATTGCTGGATGAATGCGGCGGGCACTTGCATCCGTTGAACTATGCGCTGGGTTTGGCAAACGCGGCGGGGCGCGCGGGAGTTACACTGCACGAGCATTCGCGCGTCGTTTCTGTTGAACATCAGCGTCATGTAACCGCGCGAACGGAGCGCGGCGTGGTACGCGCGCGATTCGGAGTGTTGGGGTGCGACGCGCTGATCGGCCATTTGGCGCCGCGCATCGCCGGACGCATCATGCCCGTGGCAAATTATCTGGTCGCGACTGAGCCATTGAGCGAGCCCGCGAGGATCATCGCCGACGGCTTAGCCGTGAGCGACAGCCGTTTCGTCGTCGACTATTTTCGGCTGAGCGCCGAGGGCCGGCTCATTTTCGGCGGAGGCGAGCGTTACACGCCCGATCCGCCGGTGGACTTCGCGGCGTTCGTTCGCCCTTTCCTGCAGCGCACATTTCCGCAGTTGCGCGGCGCGCGCATCGACTATGCTTGGGGTGGATTGGTCTCGATCACCATGTCGAGACTGCCCCACATCGGACGTCTCGGCGATCTCTTCTTTGCACACGGCTATTCTGGGCAAGGCGTGTTGCTTCCGGCGTTGATCGGCAAAGTCCTCACCGAAGCGATGCGCGGTACGGCAGAGACGTTCGACGTGCTCGCTGGGCTGGCGCCGCCAGAGTTTCCCGGCGGCGCGGCATTGCGCTCTCCCCTGCATGTGCTGGGCATGCTTTGGTATGCGCTGAGAGACCGGCTCTAACCCTTGCCTGTTTCTGATGGACGAGGATTACTCCGCCTTCAGCGCTCGCAGTGTCGGTTCGACCTCACGCAACGATTTGGCGATGATCTCGATCATACGGTCGATCTCGGCGTGGGTAATGATCAGCGGCGGGCACATGACGATGGAATCGCGGATGCCGCGCACCATCAGACCATTGCGGATGCAGGCGTCGCGCACGATCGGACCGGCTTTGCCTTCAGCGCCGGTGAAGCGTTCATTTGTTCCCTTCTTTGCCACAATTTCGACCGCGCCGATCAAGCCAAGCGACCGGATCTCGCCAACCAGCGGATCGTCATTCAAGCGTTTGAGTGCATTAGCGAAGTACGGGCCGACGTCGTCATGCACGCGCTGGACTAGGCCTTCGCGTTCGATGATCTCCAGATTCTTAAGCGCGACGGCGGCAGAGACGGGATGGCCTGAATACGTGTACCCATGCACGAACTCGCCGCCCTTCTCGCGAAGCACTTTGACGACATCGGTTGAGACGCCGACGGCGGAAATCGGCAGATAGCCGGATGACAATCCCTTCGCCATAGGGACCAGGTCCGGCTGAATGCCGAAATGCTGGAAGCCAAACCATGAGCCCAGCCGGCCAAAGCCGGTGATCACTTCGTCGACGACAAGCAGAATGCCGTACTTGCGGCAGATTTGTTCAACGCGCTTCCAATAACCGCGCGGCGGGATGATGACGCCGCCGGCGCCTTGCACGACTTCGCCGATAAAGGCCGCGACATTCTCCGGACCGACTTTCTGAATACGATCTTCGATCGCCTGCGCGGCGCGGGCGGCGAATTCATCTTCGTTTTCGCCGAAGCCTTCGTTGAAGGCGTATGGCTGCATCACATGCTCGACGCCGGGGATTGGCAGGCCGCCGATCGGGTGCATGTGTTTCATGCCGCCCAGGCTGGCGCCGGCCATGGTGGAGCCGTGATAAGCATTCCAACGGCTGATGAAGATTTGGCGATTGGGTTGGCCTTGCACGCTCCAGTAATGACGCACCATGCGCATCACGGTGTCGTTGGCCTCGGAGCCCGACGAATTGAAGAAGACGTGTTGAAGTTTGCCGCCGAGCAAGCCGGCGAGCTTGGTGGCGAGCATAACCGTAGGCGGCGTCGCGGTCTTGAAGAAGGTGTTGTAGAACGGCAGCTCGGTCATCTGTTGTGCTGCGGCCTGCACGAGCTCGTCGCGGCCGTAACCGACATTTACGCACCAGAGGCCAGCCATGCCGTCGAGCAGCGCATTGCCGTCGCCATCATAGATAGTGCAGCCCTCAGCGCGCGTGATGATGCGGCTGCCGCCCAGCGCTTGGATTTCTCCGTAGTTCGCTTGCGCCGGCAGGTGGTGTTCGACGTCGAGCTTGCGGAGCTCCGGAATATCGTAATTGCGCATGGCGTTTCCGATCAGGTTTGAACAAGGGGCTCGCGGCGAAGCGCCCGGCCGAGAAGTTCGAAGAATTTTTGGCTCTGCGGATTTTCGCTGGCGCGCCATTCCGGGTGCCATTGCACCGCGAGAACCTGGCCGCCGTTGATGTTTGCGGAGATCGCTTCGACGACGCCGTCGGGCGCCGTCGCCTCGACGGTGAGGCCCTGCCCTATCCGGTCGACGCCTTGATAGTGGACGCTGACAACGTCGAGGTTGTCTTGCCCGTAAGCGCGCTCCAGCACGCCGTCTTGCACCAGCTTTACGGGATGCACGTGCGCGAAATACTCGGCAAACGTCTGGTCGCTCGGCGCATGGTGCGGGATAAGATCAGGGTTCTCGGCCATGTCGCGACGAAGCGTGCCACCAAAGGCAACATTGAGTTCCTGGAAGCCCCGACAGATTCCAAACACCGGTTTGCCGAGGTCGAGCATGGCTTCGATCAAGTGCGCCGTCATTTCATCGCGCGCTGGATCGAACGGCCCCGGCGCATCATCGACCAGTTCACCATAGCGCTTGGGATCGAGGTTCGAGGGCGTGCCCGTGAGCAGGATGCCATCGAGCCGCGGCGCGACTTCCTTAGCGTGCATCAGCTCGGGCATAGCTGGGATCAACAACGCGGCGGCATCCGCATATTTGACCGCGGAGACGAGATAGCGCGTCATCACCGCTTGCGCGGCTTGGCTCTCGATTTCGCGATTGCAGGCAATGACGCCCAACACTGGTCGCTGTGCGATCATAAACCACGACTCCACACCGCGCCCTCATTAGAGTCATTCCGGAGACGCGGAGCGTCATCCGGAACCCAGAGCAACATCTTGCGCTCTGCGACCCCTGGGTTCCAGGTCTCGCTCCGCTCGCCCGGGATGACTCTGGTTGAGATATTCACGACAGCAGCACCGCAGGCGAGCAAGCGTGCCAGGCGAGCCAAACCGGCTCGTCCCAGGTAAAGTCTTCCTGGTCGTAGCGCGTGAGGTTCGAACGGAAAGTCTTCACGCGACGGCCGCCTTCGATCTCGACCTCGTAATTTGTCTCGCTGCCCAAATAGACGATATCGCGGATGACTCCGGGGACGACGTTGGCGCCGGCGGGAGCGTCCTCCATCTTGATTGGTGTCGCATCGCCATTGCGCTTGTGCATCTCGATCTTTTCCGGGCGCAGCGCCACCCATACGGTCGAACCCTTTGCACCGGTGACGCCATGATCGAGATAAACCGGTGCGCCAAGTTCCGGGACGCTGACGATGGCTTCGCTGGGCTCGTCCTTTTCCAACGTGCCTTCGAACATGTTCACCGAGCCGACGAAATCGGCGACGAAGCGTGAGTTGGGGAATTCATAGAGGTCTGACGGCGTCGCCACTTGCGCGAGCCGGCCGCGGTCCATGACCGCGCAACGCGTGGCGATGGCGAGCGCTTCGT
>JACQAC010000053.1 GCA_016195245.1 Pseudomonadota bacterium | reverse complement strand
AGCCGCCAGTGTGGAACTAAAGCTTACGCGCGGGCCGACAACACAATCGCTTCGAGCGGCATGCTGATTGGCTCATCGCCGAAGCGGCTGCGCAGTTCGGAAGCGATCCATGCCGCGACCCTGTCAGGATCGATATTCGCTGCATGCAGGTCCGCGATCAGAGGATTGCCCAGCACGAGGCCGCGGGCGAACAACGTCAAATCCGGAACGAGTTTGTTCAAGCGCACGATTTCGTGGGTGACGGTGCCAAACCCGCCTGCCGTCAAGTTGGCGCACGCGCGTTCGACGTCGGCGTAGCCGAACGGCGTGAGATAAAATTTCGGCGGATTGTCCGGAAGAAACCTCTGGCCGGCTGCGAACGCGGCCTCCGCAAAGGGGTTGGCCCGCATCGCGGACCACACATTGAACAGCAGTGCGCCGTCTTGCTTCAAGACTCGGCGCGCTTCCCGGAACGCCGCTGTTTTGTCCGGGAAAAACATGACCCCGAACTGGACTGCGATGAGGTCGAATGTGTTGTTCGCGAAGGGCAGCGCCAGTGCGTCAGCTTGTTGAAAAACGACGTTAGCGTTTGACGGCAATTTTGAGCGCGCGATCTCCAGCATGGGGAGGTTCAGATCAGTGGCGACAATACGTGTGGAAGAGGGAAGCGCACTGCGCAACGCGACCGTGGATATGCCTGTGCCGCTCGCAATTTCCAGCACGTCGGCGGGATGAAATGCCGCTGCGCGACGTGCGAGGTCGCTGGCATAGTCCTGAAAAATTACGGGCCCGAGGCAGCGATCATAGAACTGAGGAATATCGCCGACGAATTGCGCTGAGGCTTGATTAGTCATGGCTTTCCTCGCGACGTGTTTTGGCGCGCCACACCGGAATTTGTGTGACCAGCCCCGGCGTGCAGCGTATGACCTACGTCACGGCGGCGGGGTGCGTCCTCTGCCAAACGAACTCCAGGGACATTTGAGGCGCTGCGGAGGTCCAAATGAAAGTGAAAAATTTGATTGTTGCGAGCGCTCTGGCGCTATCGGGTGTGAGTTTTGCGCCCGTGAGTGCGAGCGCCGAAGGCACGCATCTGTCGCAGTGCATGCACAACGCGCTCCTGGGCGCCGGCGCCGGCGCATTGGCGGGCGCGCTGCTTTCCCATCATCGCTTGCGCGGCGCCGCGCTTGGCGCCGCGGTCGGCGGTGTTGGCACCTACGGCGTCTGTCGTTTGCTCTCTCACAACGACCAGCGGCGTGTGGAACGCAACTATGATCGCGCTCTCGACGGCGACCGCCGCGTCACGGACAGCTGGGGCGGCACCGGCAGCAACAGCAAGTACCTGTCGGTCGATCGGCCCACGCGGGTCGGCGATGGATGCCGCCGTGTGACCGCGCACATCAGCGATTCCCAAAACGGATCACAGGATTTGCCGCCTGAAACTTATTGCCGGAATTCGCAAGGGCAGTGGGTGCCGTCGTAAAGCAACAACGAATATTTGAGGCAGAGAGCGGAGCGGGTCACCTCGCTCCGCTTTTTGCTTTGTCGCGTACTAGGCCTTACTTGCGCGACATCGCGTCGAGTTGCTTCTGCATTGCTTCCATTTGGCGCCGTAGTTCGGTGACTTGCGCGTCCTTCGCATCATCGCTGGTGGCGGGCGCGGGTTTTGGCGTCGGGATGCCTGGCATCGTCATTGGCGCGCCGGTCATGCCGCCGGCGAACGGTTTCCACATGCTCAGCGCCTGTTGGAACAATTGCATGTTGCGCTGCGCTTGTTCTTCGAACGCGGCCATCGGTGTGGTGGCGCCGAACGCGCGCGACATGTTTTCACGCATGGTTTCCTGCGCCTTGGAGAAACTGTCCATGCTCATTTCGAGATAGGGTGGCAGGAAACCCTGCATTTGATCGCCGTAGAAGCGGATGAGCCGGCGCAGGAACGAAACCGGCAGCAAATTTTGGCCCCGGCTTTCCTGCTCGAAAATGATTTGGGTGAGGACCGACCGCGTGATGTCTTCGCCGGTCTTGGCGTCGAGGACGATGAAGTCCGTGCCTTCGCGCACCATCTCAGAGAGATGTTCTAGTGTCACGTATTGCGAAGCGGCGGTATTGTAGAGCCTTCGGTTCGCGTATTTCTTGATGATCACGGGCTCGCCTTGAGCCTCCGCGCCTTGAGCTGTACTAGGGGCTTCACCCGCTTGCTCGTTGCCGTCCGCCAAGGTCATGTCCCCATCTCGCGCCCGCGAAGGGCGGGCAGGCGCGCAAAGTCAGGCTTCCCTTGCCGCAATGCAAGACAAAGCAGCTGTTTTCGCCTGCTAATGGCGGCGGCGGCGCTTGGAATTCGCGTAGCGCTTGTGCGATAGGAGGTCGGAACTATCCCTTTAGCAATCAGGCCTTAGCCAGTTCGGAGTCAGTCGCAATGACCGACATCGTCATCGTTTCCGCAGCCCGCACACCGGTCGGTTCGTTCAACGGCGCCTTTGTTGCGACGCCCGCCCACGAACTAGGCAGAGTGGCAATCGCCGCCGCGTTGCAGCGCGCAAAAGTCGACGCGAAAGACGTGTCGGAAGTGGTGCTCGGCCAGGTGCTGACGGCGAACCAAGGCATGAACCCGGCGCGGCAAGCATCGCGCGCGGCAGGCGTTCCCGATGATGCGCCGGCATGGTCGTTGAACCAAGTTTGCGGCTCCGGGCTGCGCGCCGTGGTCGTCGGGTATCAGCAGCTGAAGGCGGGTGACGCGAAGATCGTGGTCGCTGGCGGGCAGGAAAGCATGTCGCTGTCGCCGCACGCACAACACCTGCGCGGTGGCGTGAAGATGGGCGATGTGTCGTTCAGCGACACCATGATCAAGGACGGCCTCACCGACGTTTTCAATCAATATCACATGGGCATTACCGCCGAGAACGTCGCCGAGAAGTGGCAGATCACCCGCCAGCAACAGGATGAGTTCGCGACGCTCTCGCAGCACAAGGCCAGCGCGGCGCAGAAGGCAGGCAAGTTCAAGGATGAGATTATCGCCGTCACCGTGAAGGGACGCAAAGGCGATACGATTGTCGAAGACGACGAGTACATCAAACATGACGCCACTGTCGAAGGCGCAGCCAAACTGCGCGCGGCGTTCAAGAAGGACGGCACCGTGACGGCGGCAAACGCCTCTGGTCTAAACGACGGCGCCGCGGCTCTGGTGTTGATGACCGCAGACGAAGCGAAGCGGCGCGGCTTAACGCCGTTGGCCCGTATCGCGTCGTGGGCGTCGCGTGGCGTCGATCCGGCGGTCATGGGCACGGGGCCGATCCCAGCGTCCAAGGCGGCTTTGGAGAAAGCTGGCTGGAAGGTCGGCGATCTCAATTTGGTGGAAGCCAACGAAGCGTTCGCGGCACAAGCCTGCGCCGTGAACAAGGACATGGGCTGGGACGAGGCGATCGTGAACGTCAATGGCGGCGCCATCGCCATCGGCCATCCGATCGGCGCCAGCGGCGCGCGTGTGCTGACGACGCTGCTTTACGAACTGCAGCGGCGCGGCAAAAGCAAAGGCCTCGCCACGCTCTGCATCGGCGGCGGCATGGGGATCGCGGTGTGCGTGGAGCGGTAGACGTTCGCACCATCGCTCATTGCAACGTCTGATCCCCCGGTGTAGGCGCCTTCAAGGGAGGGGCGCATGCGCACACTTGGATTGCTCTTGGTCGCGTTCGTGGCATTGAGCGGAGCAGTTGCCGCCCAGCAATCCGCGCCGCCGCCGGTCGCAACTGATCAACAGCAGACACTAAGCCCCGCACAGCAGGCGGAAATCGCCGCCGGTGAAGCAAATCGTGAGCGTATCGTCACGCGTCCGCGCTGGATAGACGGGCTTGCTCTCGACTATCCCGATGCTGAGCGCGCGCTTGGTCATCACGGCGAAGTACGCGTGCGAGGACTAATAGGTGTCGACGGTAGGCTGCGCTACGCGACTATTGAAGCGAGTAGCCGTGCGGCAGCGCTAGATCAAAGCGCGTTAGCTTATATCTCTGCCGCAACTTTTGATCCCGCCAAGGACGCGAACGGCGCGTCAATTTCCATCACGACAACCGTTCCTGTAGGTTTCTATTCGTACACTTCGAACCAAGGCGTGGGCGCCGCGATGTACACCTGCCGACAATTCGTCTTGGACATGGATTGGTGGCGCTCGGCATTTCCTGAGAAAACCTTCGCCGATCATCAATTTTATCTTATGATTAGAGGTCTCGGGTTCTTGGCGCGCATGGGCCAAGGTGGAGGCGCGTTGAATGTCGAAAGCAATGAATCGTTCGCCCGCCGTTGGACGCAGGCGATAGAGACTTGCCGAGCACATCCTGAGCGGCGTTTCGCGCAGGCGATGCACCCGGAAGGCGACATCATCGATCGTATGCAGCGCGCTTACGAAGCGAGCCGCCATTGAGCGCGCAGACCCATCACGATCGTCTGGGGAGGACCTTGGGATTGCGAAGCACCGCAGCTGAAATCAGTGCGATCAGGACGCCGACGGGGAAGATTTCCAGGAACGTCATCGGCACGCGGATCAGCGGGTTGGCGTAACCGTCCCTGAAGGACTGCGCTTCCGCTGCAGCGGCTTGCGCCGAAGTCCCGGCGCGGCGGGCATGCTCGATGATGGCGGCGGCGTAGTGGTCGGCGAAGCTGTAGTGGGTGGCGTAGAGGTAGAACTCCCAGCCGATGACGTAGGCGAGGCCGGCGATGAAGGCGATCGAGAGCCCAAGCCCCAGCGCCGGCAAGAACTTGATGACGCCGCCGAGAATCTTGTTCCGATAGTCGCGGATCGCCAGAAAGATCGTCGACAGCGCCACGAGCATGACGGTGTAGCCGAACCATTCCGTCGAGAAGATGCTGCTTTGGGTCTGGTGTTCGCTCGTAGCGACAATACCGGCGATGAGCACCGCGACGATGATGCCGCCCGAAATAGCGCCATAGCGAAGGGCTGTACCGAACATGTGTTTCTCCGTGCTGCGATGCGCGGAGAAAGGCAAATGTCGCGGCGCGGATAAATCACCCGAAAGGGTGAATTCAGCAAAATCAGCCATTTGGAGTGCGCGCCGGCTACGGAATGATCGCCAACTCCCGCGCCTTTTGCACGGCTTGCGTACGCCGCTGCACTTCGAGTTTCTGATACAGGCTGGCGATCTGCGTCTTCACGGTGTTGGGTGAGACGCCGAGTTTCCGAGCGATTTCCTTGTTGGAGTTGCCGACTGCCAGGTGGGTGAGCACGTCCTGCTCGCGCGGGGTCAGGCCAAGCGAGGCGATGGCGGCGGCGTTCTTCTCAAATTCGACGGGCGCGGCGCTGCGCGCGAGTTTCAGTCCGGCCCAAACGCCAAGCCCCGCGAACGCAGTGGCGATCAGCGCGATGTAGATTTCGGAGGGGAAGGCGTGGACGAGGAACCGGTACTGCAGCCACTGCAGCGCCAAGGCGCCGGCGGCGAGGGCCAGGGCGTAGACCGTGATTGTGCGCCACATGGCGCCTTTACAGCGCCACTGGCGCGTAACGGCAAGCCTGCTCTCACCAATGAGCGTTGGCCGCCACGTCCTCAAACGCTTCGGCAAGCCGCCGTCGCGTGCCGGGTGTGACGCCCTCGGGGAGGAGGTCGCGTGCAAAGAAGCCCCGCTCGGCGATCTCGTTGCCTTGGCGCGGCGCGCAGCTCTGCCAGCCGCTGAAGCGATAGAGCGCGATGTGGTCGTTGGGAAAATTGGCGTGGTTGGCATAGAAGCCGATCAGCGTGGGCTGCGCCGTAGCCATGGCAAGTGCCAGCCTCTCGTGTAGGTGTGACGCACCAGGAGAACCCGCCCCGCCTCGTCGCAAATCAGGGCGCGTACGCCGAGCGTGGCGGGGCGCCGAAAGCGCCACCACGCTCGAAAAACCGGCGTCAGCACTGGAGAAAGTCGGATTCTCAAGTCTGTCATTTGATGCTTTGTCCGGGCAAATTCGGCTTGCCAGCATGCGCGAATGACGCAGCATGGTCAGCCAAGTGCTTGTGTTTGCTGCTCGCGCGTTTGTGAGCGCGGCGCTTGCGCACAGAGCGAACTGTGCATGCCGCTTGCGAAGGTGTCGTCATCTTGTCATCCGCGCTGCCCATGAACATACCCATACCGCCGCCGAAGCTGGCGGGCGGCCCTTACATCATGGGCGTGCTGAACGTCACGCCAGATTCCTTCTCTGATGGCGGCAAGTGGGAAGGGCGTGCAGCTCCGCACGCCCTCGCCATGCTGGAAGCCGGCGCTGACCTCATTGATGTGGGCGGAGAGTCCACGCGCCCCAACGCTGCGCCCGTCGATGAGGGCGAAGAGATTGCACGCGTGGTGCCAGTAATTGCGGCGCTGCGCGCGGCGACCAGGGCGCCAATTTCGATCGACACCATGAAGCCCGCTGTTGCGCGCGCGGCGGTTGCCGCCGGCGCTAGCATTTGGAACGACGTCAACGCGCTGCGAGGACCTGGCGCGCTGGAGACCGCCGCTTCCATGCATCGTCCCGTGGTGCTGATGCATATGCTCGGCGATCCGCGCACGATGCAGAATGACCCACGCTACGATGATGTGGTCGCCGAAGTGATCTCGTTCTTGCGCGAGCGTGTGGCCGCCGCGGAGAGTAGGGGTGTTGAGGGCATCTGGGTGGATCCCGGCATTGGCTTCGGCAAGAACCTTGCGCACAATTTGGCGCTGCTGAATGCGGTTGGCCGCATCCGCCAAGAAGTCGGTAAGCCGGTCGTCATCGGCGCCTCGCGTAAGAGCTTCATCGCCAAGATCGATCCGCGCAGCGACGCAGGCGTCGGGCGTGTCGGTGGCTCGGTGGCGGCCGCCCTTAAAGCGGCGCAGGGTGGGGCCGACATGCTGCGCGTGCATGACGTGGCCGAGACCGTGCAAGCGCTGAAAGTCTGGCGGGCCATGTCCGCGTAGCCTATCTCCGGGGCATGAGTGGACGAAAAGGCCGCGTTCTGATTGTCGCCGGATCAGATTCCGGCGGCGGGGCGGGCATCCAGGCTGATATTAAGACAGTCACCGCGCTCGGTGGCTACGCGATGACGGCGATCACCGCGGTCACCGTGCAGAACACGCTTGGCGTCAGCGGCGTACACGCGGTGCCCATCGACATTGTGCGGGGGCAGATCGAAGCGGTGATCAGCGATCTCGGCGCTGACGCCTGGAAGCTTGGCATGCTGGGCTCGGCTGAACATGTGCGCGCCGTCAGTGATGCCTATGAGACATTCAGCAACGGCGCAACCATGGTGCTCGATCCAGTTATGGTTGCTAAGGGCGGCGCCGCTTTGCTGGCGGACGATGCGGTTGAATTGATCGCTACGCAACTCGTGCCGCGTGCGACGATCGTCACGCCCAACGCCCCGGAAGCAGCACGGCTCACGGACATGGAGGTGCGCGATCTCGCTGGACAGATCGATGCCGCCGAAAAGCTGGTAGAAGAGCTCGGCGCGCACGCTGCGCTGATCAAGGGCGGTCACATCGATGGCGACATCATCCGCGACGTGCTGCTCACGCGCGAAGGTTATCGCGTGTTCGAAGGTCCGCGCATCGCCACCCAAGCCACGCACGGCACCGGCTGTACTTTGGCTTCGGCGATCGCCGCCTACATCGCACAGGGCGCGTCCATCGAGCAGGCGGTCGAGCGGGCGCGCGCGTATCTCATCGAAGCCATTCGCCACGCGCCCGGGCTTGGCCAGGGGCACCAGCCGCTCGGACACGGCTGGCCGCTCGCCTCAAAGGCGAACACTTGAGCGGTGATGACGCTGGCGGCCTTGGGCGCCCAACGCCATATCTGGCGTCCATGAAAATCTGGATCGTCCACGCCTTCACGGACCGCGTCTTCACGGGCAATCCTGCCGGCGTGGTGCCGCTCGACCGTTGGCTGCCGGACGCAACGCTGCAGGCCATCGCCACTGAAAACAATTTGAGCGAGACCGCGTTCTTTGTGCCGACGGGTCTCAAGGGCAATTACCAGCTGCGCTGGTTTACGCCGGCGACGGAAGTCTCGCTGTGCGGGCATGCGACACTCGCGGCTGGCGCCATGCTGCTGTCCGAACTTGAGCCCAGCCTTGAGGTGGTGGTGTTCGATACCCACGCCGGGGCGCTGATCGTTCGCACCACACCCGAGGGCTACACGCTCGATCTGCCGCGCGTGCAGCGCACCCAATGGACGCCGCAGGCGGACTTGCTTGCAGCGCTCGGCAATCCCGCGGTGCACGACGCGTTCGTTGCGGGTTATGCCACCATCGTGCTCGAAAACGAAACCGCGGTGCGCAATCTGCAGCCGGACTTTGCCGCAGTGGATCGTCTGGTGCGAGGACCCAAGCAGGGCTGTCTTTCGGTGACGGCCCCCGCCGATGACGGCAAGCCATACGATTTCATCTCCCGCTTCTTTGCGCCAGGCGTTGGCATCAACGAGGACCCTGTCACGGGCTCAGCGTTCGCCGATGTTGCGCCATACTGGTGCGATCGGTTCGATATGGAGAGCGTGGTTGGCTACCAGGCCTCCACGCGCGGCGGTTATGTGCGCGCAATCCAAACGCTGTCGAGCGTGCGCCTGCTTGGTCAAGTCTCTGTCTACATCAGAGGGGAACTGGACAGTTCGATCTCGCGGCTCGCCAATCGCATTGAATCTCCCGATGCGCCGCAACGGAAGAAACGGCGCGGACGCCGTGCCCTGCCGCCGATCTTCGACGAACCGACGCTTCCGGGCATGGAGATGACGCCGCCGGAAGCGCCTTCGCCAGCGCCTCCTCCGCCCACCTCACATCCGGCGCCGCCTACCGAAGCCGAGACGCATGCGCCGAGAATGGCGCCGGCCGACCCGAAGTAGTGTGTGACAACTCTTCGCAACAGCAAACAGAGAGCAGAAGCCGTAACATGTAGGTAACTTCGAGTTCGCTATGGTCTGGTATCCGCAGGATCGGAGTGAGGACGTGGTTTCTCCCGCGAAGCTATCGGACGGGCTCGCCGAAGTCGGCGAGGTCGGCTTTGGTTTTGATGAACTGTTCTTTTCACGAACGGATCCGGCTGGGATCATCAAGTTCGGAAACAGCGTTTTCCAGCGGATAGCTGGCTACATCTGGGCCGAACTGCTGGAAAAGCCCCATAAAATCATTCGCCACGCGGACATGCCGCGCGCCGTATTTTGGTTGTTGTGGGACACGATCAAGAAAAACCAGCCGATCGGCGCCTACGTCAAGAATCGCGCCAACGATGGCCGTCACTATTGGGTGTTTGCGATCGTGACTCCCGTGGAGGGCGGTTATCTCTCCGTGCGCCTCAAGCCCAGTAGTCCGGTGTTCGACGTCGTGCGACGTGAATACGCTGCGCTGCGTGCGCTGGAGCGGGAGCAAAGTCCGACGCCGCAACAAAGCGCCGAGTTGCTCTTGGCGCGGCTCCGTGAATTGGGTTTTGACGACTATTCCGCGTTCATGGCGACGGCGCTGGGTGCGGAAATTGCTGCGCGCGATCGTCAGCTTGGGTACGCTCCGGACGCTGTCATTCAATGTTTTGACGATCTGGTGAAGGGCGCGCGGCTCCTGCTTGAACACGCGAGCGCAATCGCGAGCGCTTATATGCGCAATGAAAGCGTGCCCTTCAATTTCCGGGTCCTAGCAGCGCAACTTGGCCAAGAAGGCGCCGCTATCGGCGTCATTTCGACGAACTACACACTGCTTTCTTCAGAGATGCGAACGATTCTCGCAGGCTTCGTGGAATCCGCGGAGGCGGTGTATCGCGCCATCAATGACGGCTACTTCCTTGCATGCACGGCGCGTATGCAGCGCGAAGTGATCGCGTTCTTTGCCAGCGAGAAGGGTGAATCGGCGGGGCGAGAGGAAGAAATGGGTTTGTTGGACCGGCAGCAGACCGCATACGGAGCTCGTTCGATTTCCGGACTGACTGACATCGTCTCAAAAATCGCCGGCTTCCAACAAGCCTGTGTCGAAATGATGCGTCTGGCCGCGGGCCTGGAGGTGACCCGGGTGATGGGAAAAGTGGAATGCTCCCGCCATGTCGGTGTGAAGGAGCGGATGGACGAATTGCTTGGCGATCTCGAAACGTTTCAGCGGACGATTGCCGCTTCCTTGAAAGAGATCGAACATACAAATCATCGGATACGAGTCGAAGCCGATGGCCTTCTCGCGAGGGCCAAGAAAGTCGCGTAACTGGTTGCAAGTATTTGTGATCACGCTGCCGCTGCGCAAAGAGCGGTTCTTGCCATTGCAATCGATAGCGAACTGTCTCAACTGGTGAGCGGGCCATCCGCTCCCAACGGCGGACGCCCATCTGTGAGGATGGGAGACAAGTTGATGACAAGTTCCGCGAAGCCGGCGGTGCGTCCGGCTGATCCCCGATTTTCTTCGGGCCCCACCAAGAAACGTCCTGGCTGGACCACAAGCGCCCTCGATGGCGCGGTGCTTGGCCGTTCACATCGGGCCAAGCCAGGCAAAGCCAAACTCAAGGAGGCGATCGACCGCACGCGCGCCGTCCTCGGCGTGCCGGCGGATTTCAAGATCGCCATCGTGCCCGCGTCCGATACCGGCGCGGTTGAGATGGCGATGTGGTCGATGCTGGGCGCGGGGCCTGTCTACATCTTCGCCTGGGAAAGCTTCGGCGAAGAATGGGTGACCGATGCGAAGCTGCTGAAGCTCGACGCCAAAGTTCACACTGCATCTTACGGGGCGCTGCCGGATCTCAGCATGGCGCGCAAGGAGGCTGACGTCATCTTCACACAGAACGGCACCACCTCCGGCGTGCGCGTGCCGAACTTTGATTGGATCGCCGCGGACCGCGAAGGCATAACCATCAATGACGCCACCAGCGCGGTGTTTGCGCAGCCGATCGATTGGGCCAAGTGCGATGTGACGACCTTCTCATGGCAAAAGGTGCTGGGCGGAGAGGCCGCGCACGGGATGATGATCTTGAGCCCGCGTGCTATTGCGCGGCTGGAAACCTTCACCCCGGATCGGCCGCTGCCGAAGATCTTCCGGCTGACCAAGAAGGGGAAGGTAGATCTCGAAATCTTCGAAGGCTCTACCATCAACACGCCGTCCTTGCTCGCGACCGAAGATTACATCGACGCACTGAAATGGGCTGAGAGCATCGGCGGCGGCGCGGCCTTGATTGAGCGCGCCGATGCCAACACTCGAGTGCTGGCCGATTGGGTCGCGCGCACGGACTGGGTCAATTTTCTCGCTGGTGATCCGGCCACCGGTTCCAACACCAGTGTGTGCCTGAAGGTG
>JACQAC010000117.1 GCA_016195245.1 Pseudomonadota bacterium | reverse complement strand
GTTCTGGCCCGCGCAGTGCATTCACATTGTCAGCGACAATGCGCAGCGCATCGATATCGAGCCCCGAGTCCGTCTCATCCAGAATGGCGAAGCGCGGCTCAAGCACCGCCATCTGCAGCGCTTCGAAGCGCTTCTTCTCGCCGCCCGAGAAGCCGACGTTGAGAGGCCGCTTCAGCATTTCGTGATCGATGCGCAGGGCATCCGCCTTGGCGCGCAACAGCTTCAACAATTCCGGGGCAGGCATCGGCGCCTCATCACGCGCGGCACGTTGCGCATTCAACGCCGCCTTCAAGAAAGCGATCGCCGAAAGTCCTGGAATTTCAACCGGGTATTGGAACGAGAGGAATAGTCCCTTCGCAGCCCGCTCTTCCGGTGCTAACGCAAGAATGTCCGCGCCATCGAGTTTGGCTTGGCCATCCGTAACTTCATAGCCCTCACGCCCGCTCAAAGCATAAGCAAGCGTCGACTTACCGGCGCCGTTCGGGCCCATGATCGCATGCACTTGGCCCGACGGCACACTGAGCGTGAGACCCTTAATGATCTCCGCGTCGCCGACGCGCACATGGATGTCGTTCAACTCAATCACCGCCGCCCTCCAAGCTGGTCGTGAAGGTCGGCGTCTCGTTTCATCGCCCGATAATCCGCGACGGTCCGCGTCGGATCGGTCTTCGTCAACGTGAAATAGATGAATTGCCCGGCGCCAATCAAAACCAGCAGCGCGTAGAGTACGACGCCCGGCAACACGCGATCCTGAAACATGAAATAGCCAAACAGCGCCGCGCCGCCGAGCATGCAGCCCACGAAGGCCGCGATCACAAGCCAACCGCTGCCATGCACCGGCGTCAACCCACGCGGCGAACCAGGGCGCGTCCGCGCGAACCAATAGTCTTGCTCGGTCATTGGTCGAACACCCTTGCCGCCGGCTCGGCGCAGAATCTTGCGCGCGCTGCCTCGGCGTTCAGGCCAAGACTTGCGAATGCAGGGCCCTGCCGACCCAGCGTGCAGGTGGTGCGCGTGACATTGCCCTGATCGTCGCCTTCGGCAGTGACATTCACGGTAATCAGCTCATTCAACGCGCTCTCGCCAATCCGATAAAAACTCACATCCCATTCGGCGGCGCTGCTCTTGCCCGCCACCGCCAGAAAGCCGTCGCGTGTGTGATGGATAATCCCGCTGACGTCGCCCAAGCGGACGAACCGCGGTTGCGCCGGATCGAAGCGCCAGAGGGCTAGGTCGCGGTTGTCATTGCCCACAAGCAGCGGAATTTCGAGATCGACATAGCCGTCCTCGTCAAAGTCCACAGCTTCGGGATCGGCGTAATCCGAGACGTGGTCTTCGCGCAACGTCTGCACTACCGCGCCGTTCGGCAACAGCACATCGACGGTGACAACGCCGTTATCGTCGCCCTGCGCCCCGGCAAACTTCACGTGAAAGGTCTGGCCTGGCGTCACGAGCTTGCACTCGCTTGCTGGGTAGAGGTTGTCTGCGAATGCTGGGTGCGGCTGGCCGCTGCAGGCCGGCACATTCGCCAGTGAAGCGCCAGCCTGCGCCGAAGTAGGCGTCTGCGGCGCGCGCTGCGAACAAGCCGCAAGGCCAAGGACCAGAATGAGTATGAACCACGCCCCTCTCATCCCACGCTCCCCTCGAGGCTGACTTCCAGCAGCTTCTGCGCTTCAACCGCGAACTCCATCGGCAGCTTCTGCAGCACTTCGCGCACAAAGCCGTTCACCAGCAGCGCCACCGCTTCCTCCTCCGGAATGCCGCGTGAGCGCAGATAGAAGAGTTGGTCGTCGGAGAGCTTCGTTGTTGTCGCTTCGTGTTCGAATTGCGCATCCGGCGTGCGGGTCTCGACGTACGGAATGGTGTGCGCCGAAGCATCGTGACCGATGAGCAGTGAATCGCACCGCGTGTAGTTGCGCGCGCCTTTGGCCTTTGCGTGCGCCGAGACCAGCCCGCGATACGCGTTCGAGGATTTGCCAGCGCTGATGCCCTTGGAGATGATCCTCGAGCGGGTGTTCTTGCCCAGATGCGTCATTTTGGTGCCCGTGTCGGCTTGCTGACGCCCATTGGTGACGGCGATCGAATAGAATTCCCCGACGCTGTCGTCGCCGCGCAGGATGCAGCTGGGATATTTCCAAGTAATCGCCGAACCCGTCTCCACCTGCGTCCAGCTGATCTTCGATCGAGGCCCACGGCAATCGCCACGTTTGGTCACGAAATTATAGATGCCGCCTTTGCCCTCGGCGTCGCCCGGCCACCAATTCTGCACCGTGGAATATTTGATCTCGGCGTCATCCAGCGCGATGAGTTCGACAACAGCCGCGTGCAGCTGGTTTTCATCGCGCATCGGCGCGGTACAGCCTTCGAGATAGGAGACGTAGGCGCCCTCATCTGCGATGATCAAAGTGCGCTCGAATTGGCCTGTACTCTCCGCATTCATGCGGAAATAGGTCGACAGTTCCATCGGGCAGCGCACGCCCGGCGGCACGTAAACGAACGAACCGTCGGAGAAGACTGCGCTATTCAGCGTCGCGAAGAAGTTGTCGCTCGTCGGCACCACTGAGCCGAGATACTCTTGCACCAACTCCGGGTGCTCGCGGATCGCTTCACTCATCGAACAAAAAATGACGCCCGCTTTCGCCAACTCGTCCTTGAAGGTCGTAATGACACTGACGCTGTCGAACACGGCATCCACAGCCACTTTCGGCGCGCCTTCGACGCCCAGAAGCACCTCCTGTTCGCGCAGCGGAATGCCGAGCTTCTTGTAGGTCTCGAGAATTTCTGGATCGACGTCTTCAATCGATTTGTACTTCGATCCGGTTTTTGGCGCCGCATAGTAGCGCGCAGCTTGGTAGTCGATCGGCGGATAATGCACGAGCGCCCAGGTCGGCTCTTCCATCGTCTGCCAGCGCTGAAAAGCGGCCAGCCGCCAATCGAGCATCCAGTGCGGCTCGTTTTTCTTGGCCGAAATGTACCGCACGGTGTCTTCGCTCAAGCCGGGCGGCGCCAGTTCCTGCTCAATCTGAGTTACGAAGCCGTGTTTATACTTGTCGGCTTCCAGCGCTCTTGCCGCCGCGACGGTTTCCTTGACAGCGGCCATCAAGCGACCCCAGCCAACGCGCGCCGTTGCGCGATCGTGTTCAGCGCGCCAAGCGCAGCTTCGACATCTGCTTCCTCGGAAGCGTAGCCAAAGCTTACGCGCAGCGCGCTCTTCGCCAACTCTGGCGCCACACCCATCGCCGCGAGCACGCGGCTTGAACGCACTTTGCCCGCGGAGCACGCCGCGCCCGAGGACACAGCGACCCCTTCGAGATCCATCCCGATCACCGCCGTTTCCGCCGCAAGGCCCGGGAGTGCGAAATTCGACGTGTTTGGCAGACGCTGCGTGTCCTTGCCAAAGATCACGGCGTCGCGCGGCAAGCCAGCTTCGAAGCGATCGCGCAGCGTCCGCATGCGCGCCACCTCTGGCATCAGATTGCGCATCACCCATTCGACGGCTGTGCCGAAGCCGACGATCGCGCCCAAGTTTTCCGTGCCCGGCCGGCGGCCGCGCTCTTGCCCGCCGCCAAAACGCCCGATCGTGAATGGCGCACCGGGCGCCAGGATCAGCGCGCCGGCGCCGGGCGGGCCGGCGACCTTGTG
>JACQAC010000135.1 GCA_016195245.1 Pseudomonadota bacterium | reverse complement strand
GAGACGAGTTGCGCAGGTTCATTGCGGAATTCAAGGAGCGGGGCGGCGAGGCAATGGAAGTCGCCTGCGGCGCCCATTCGATGGATCTGGTGCACGAACTCGCCAGCCTGGCGCGGCACGAACACTTCCGGCCCGCGCTCGCCAACCAGATACGCGCCGCCCACGTTCACGGCGCCGCCCCCGGCTTTGCCGCCAAAAAACGGCAGGCCGAAGCCGCCGGTCTTGAAGAACTCAGTGAGTGCGATCTTCGCCAATTCCTCGAGAATGACTTTCGCCATCTGCTTGAAGGCGTTTTCACCGCCGGCCGCCGCGCGTCCCAAGGCCGCGCCGATGCGGCGCCCCGCCTGATCGAAGGAGGCGCCAATGTCTTCGGCGCTTTTCTTGGCGGGGCCTTGCGCGAAGCTTTGCAGCGCAGCGCTGGCGGAGACGAGTTCCGCCTGGAAATCGCCAAGCAAGGAATCGGGTTTGTCAGTCATGCTTTATCCGGATGCGCTTGGGCCAATGCGTCGAACGCGGCACGGCTCAACGAAGTCTCGGCCCGCGCGTTGAGCGCGCGCCATTCGCGTAAGCTCAAACGCCAGAAGATCGGCGGGGCGATCCCGAGGCGGACTCCAGCGCTCAGCATCAGCGCCCACGGCGTGCGCTCAGCCATTGGCGAACGCCGCCTGAAACGCCGCCGCCACGGCGGTGGCCGCTGCTCGTGTGTCGATTTGCGCAGCGGCCAGTTCAGCAGTGCTCATGGCCTCGCCGCCGCCAGAGCAAAGCGCGGAAAGCACGATCAGCAAGTCCGACGCCGTCAGCTGCGCCATGCGTTCGCCAAGTTCGCCCAGCGACGCCACATCGAATGCCGCCTCCAATTCCGCCAGCGCACCGAGCGTGACGCATAGGCGTCGTTCGGCGCCATTGATCGTCAACAAGACCTCGCCGCGCGCGGTGTTGTGCGGGGCGGGCATCAGAGGCTCGTGAAGCTGACGACGCCGGCCGAGGCCAGCGTGATCGCGAAGGCCGCTTCGCCGTCATGATCGCCCGAATAGTCGAGCGCTTCGATCAGGAACCGCCCTTGCAACACGCCGAAATCGGGGATCACCAACTGAAACGTCTTCGACGCCTGCGCGAAGAAAGCTTGCTGGATCGCCGCGTCAGAGGCCGCATCCTTGAACACGCCCGAGCCGCTGACGCTCGCTGATTTCACGCCCGCTCCGGCGATCAATTCGCGCCAGGCGTCGGCGCTTTCACCGGAGGTGCCGTCAACACTCTTAGCGTTCAGCGAAATCGTCTTGGCGCGAATGCCGGCGACGGTTGCGAAAACTTCCGGATCCGCGCCATTGCCGATCTTGATCAGCACGTCGCGGCCCTTTTGGCCTGCCATGATTATTCTCCTCAGGCTGGTTCAGTGAGCGCCTTCAGGCGCAGCACGCCATGCGTGGTGCGGCCGTCGCCGGAGCGGAAGACGTCGCTGAATTGTGCGAACAGAAACACGAGTCGACGGCCTTCGACCGTGAGCGACACGTTGTGCAGCACATCGCGCAGCGCCCCGATCACTCGCAGCGCTTCGGCTCGCCCGCCATAGCGCGACCAGCAGTGCAGCGTGATCGCATGCTCGATGGCGTCGACGCCGCTTGCATCGCTTGGCTTGCTCTCGACGCGGCCGATCGTAAGATACGGAAAGATCACGTCAGGCGGCGGATCGTCATAGACGCGCGCCGGATCGCCGAGCACGGCCCTGACGCCCGCGCTCGCTATCGCCGCCGCACGGATCGCCGCGGCGAGCGCTTCTTCAGCGTTCACAGAATTACCTCTTCACAGATAAGATCGATGCGCGCCTCGCCGTCGTCGCGGACGCCGATGACGCGCAGCACGCGCGCGCCCCACGCCACACGCCAGCGCGCCCGCACATCGTCGCGGCGGGTGATGCGCACGGTGAAGCCGGTGACGGACGGCGCGCCGTCATAACCGGCGCCCTCGTTCGCCACGCCTGCGGAAATCTCCGCCCAGGCATCGCCAGCGTTCACCCACATCAGTGCCGCGCCGCCAATTTCATCGGCCACGCGCGTCGGCCGCTTCAGCGTCACCCGCGCGCGCATCGCGCCGATCGCGTCGCTCATAGGCGTGCCGGCGCGAACGGGCGTATCAAAGCGCGCGCCGAGTCAGGGACAACGGCTTGACCCTGCCGCGCCTCATAAAGCGCGGCGACGATCTGCATGGTCGCCACACGCAACGCCACCGGAAGATCCGCTGCGTCGTCGGCGTAGCCGGCGTCGTATTCGATCTCGATGCCTCCGGCGCTGCGCAAGGTCGACGGCATGCCCGGCGGAAACACCAGGCGCGGGCGATCGCGATGGCCTTCGAGCCGATAGCGATCGGGAGCGATGACGCTTTGCGAGCCATTGTCGGTGAGCAAGCGAACCGCGATCACGTCGCCAACCGGCCCCGCACCCAGCACCGCGCCGCCGACAGCATCGCGCCGCCAGATATCGAGGCTCTCACGCACGCGCCGTGTGATTAGTGCGCGGCCGCAGCCGGCTTCGACAGCCTCACGCGCCGCGCCGATGAGCGTGGCGATGAGGCCGTCTTCAGCAGTGTGATCGATGCGCAGAAAAAGTTTCGCCTCGGCGAGCGAGATAGGCTCGCTCGCCGGAGGCGTGACGATGGTAATAGACATCAGCTCGCGCCGAACTTCAGCGCTTTGATCGCATCGAAGTTCTGTACCCCGCCGCCCACGCGCTTGGTCACATAGAACAAGACGTAAGGCTTGGCCGAGTACGGGTCGCGCAACACACGCACACCGGCGCGGTCGACGATCAGATAGCCGCGCGCAAAATCGCCGAAGGCGATGGCGGCAGCGTCTGTCGCAATATCCGGCATGTCTTCGATTTCGGTGATCGGATAGCCCAACAGGCTCGAGCCGCCGGTATCGGCGCTGGGCTCCCAAATGTAGGCGCCGCTGACGTCCTTCAGCTTGCGCACTGCCGAGAGCGTCTTGCGGTTCATCACGAAGCGCGCGTTTTGTCGGAACTGCGGTTTCGGCGTGTAGACGAGGTCGATCAGCTTATCGACCGGCGTCGTCCCGAAGCCCCCATCGGCGCCGGTGGCGACGTAACCGATCTTGCCCCAGACATAAGAGCCTTCCGTCACCAGGTCGTAGTGGAGAAAGCCGGTCGGCTTGCTCGAACCGTCGCCGCTGACAAACGCCGCGCGCTCTTGGCCCGCGAACGCCTCTTCGACCTCGCCGGCGATCCAGTCTTCAAGATTGACGAAACTGTCATCGAGCAGCGCCTGCGTCGCGGCGAGATTGGCATAGAGCTCGGCGGTCGGGAATTCGAGCAGCGAGAGCGTCGGTGTGCTGGTCTGCGTCCGCGCGCCGGTTTCGGCGACCCAGCCGGTGCCCGCGGCGGTGATGCTGATCGGCTTCTTGAACACATTCGAACCTGTCGTGCGCACGGTTGCGATACCGCGCATTGGCGAGACTTGCTTGAGCCTGGTCTCGATCATGCGGTCCAGTTCTGGCGGCGCCACATAGCCGCCGTCCGGATCGGAGCCTACCGAGAGCGCCTTCGCCTCGAACTGCGTCAGCGCCGAGACATCGCCTCGGCGCACGTAAGCACTCCACGCCGACTTGTGTTCCGATTGCACCGGATCAGCGCCGAGGCCGACGCGGCGGCCATTGAGCGCGGCGCGTTCGATAAGCGATTTCTGCTCAGTTAGCGCGCGATCGAGACGATCCACCTTCTCTTCCAGCAGCACATCGCTGCGCTTACGTTCGATGGCGTCAAGGCGCGCATCGTTGGCGGCCTTGAATTCCTCGAACGCACGCAACAGTGCGTCGCCACCCGCGCTGGGCGGGGCGGCCTTGATTTCTTTTCTCAATATACTCTCCTTAAGCGGCGCGGTTGATCGCTCGCGCAAGCGTCAGCCGTGCGTGTGCGCGGCCAGCAAAGGTGGCTTCCGGCTTTGCGTCCGGCCGCGCACCAATAAATTTCGCGCGCGCCGAAAGGCGCGCGAGGGGTTGCATAGGGTTGGTCACGATGGACACTTCGAGCAGCTCCACATCATCGAGGCTGCGGCCTGCGATGGTCTTATGTGCAACGACGGGCACGAAGCCGATGGAGAGGCCATCGATGCCACGCGCGATCATGCGCTTGGCGCGCGCCGCGCCAGGCAGGTTGTCGTCGATTTCCCCGCGCACATAGAGGCCGCGCGCATCTTCGCGTACGTGGCTCCAAACGCCGGCGCGCAAACGTTTCTCATGCTCCACGTACATTGGCAGCGGCGCCTGCGCGCGTGCGAAAGCGCCGGCGCGAACAATGTCCGCCATCTGGTCCGCGACGCCGAACAGCGCCGCGTAGCCTTCTATGATCATCGTTGGTCGAGCTTGCGCTCAATGCGCGTCAGTGAGTGCTGTGCGTCAGCGACTTGCGCTTCGAGCCGCGCCAGGCGCTCGGCCACTTCAGGCTGTGTCTGCACAGCGCGTTCAACGGCATCCAGTCGCGCCGCGGCGCGCCCCGTCCAGATCAGGCCGCCGGCGGTTTCAAGAAATAGCGCCAGCAACAGAGCGTAGGTGATGCGGGAATCAAATTTCATGGATGCGCCCGTTCCGGTTCTTCCACGCCCGCCAAGCGCCGCTTCTCGTCTTCATTCAAAAAGTCGGCCCCCGAAATGCGCGACCACAGCGCATCACGTTCAATCGCCAATGCCGGCACGGCGTCGAGATCGACTTGAATGGCCGCTGGCCCTGCTTCGGGCCAACGATCGCCGATCCAGCCTTCGATCGCGCGCGCTGCCTTCGTCGCCAACGGCAGAGCGGTGAGACGCCAGAATGCGAGATTGGCTTCACGATAATTGGAATAGGTGTTGTCGCCGGGGATGCCGAGCAGCATCGGCGGCACGCCAAACGCCAGCGCGATGTCGCGCGCAGCAGCGTGACGCGCCTCTGCGAAATCCATTTCCGCAGGTGACAAAGACATCGGGCGCCAGTCCAAGCCGCCTTCCAGCAACAATGGCCGCCCGGCGTTCGCCGCGCCACTATGCATATCTTCCAGTTCTTGCTTCAGCCGCTGAAACTGCTCTTCGCTCAAACGATCCGCGCCAGCAGCGCCGCTGAACACAAGCGCGCCGGACGGACGCGCCGCATTGTCGATCAGCGCCTTGTTCCAAGCGCCGCCGGCATTGTGGATGTCGATCGAATAGGCCGCCGCTTCCATCGGCGAGAGCCCGTACCAATCGTCAGCCGGATTGAAGAGCTTCAGATGCAGGATCGGCGCTT
Source organism: Pseudomonadota bacterium (assembly GCA_016195245.1). GTDB lineage: Bacteria > Pseudomonadota > Alphaproteobacteria > Caulobacterales > Aquidulcibacteraceae > Vitreimonas. Next base: position 18,420 of record JACQAC010000135.1, on the reverse strand, counting down.
CGTTCGTCACAGGATCGCGTTCGAAGCGCCGCACCTGCGCGCCACAGCTATGCTCCCAGCCAATCGGCCACCCATCCGGCCCCGGCACGACGCTCATGCGATCCGGCCGCAACACATACAATTCAGAAGGCGGCTGATCATCGAAGCTCGCCGCTTCGAGATATGCGTTCCCCGCCACCTGCAGGTGCCCGTAAAACGCTTCCAGCAACTCGACACCGGTTTGCTCGGGGTTCGGCCGCGCCAGCACGCGCGCCAGCGGGTGATCGCTTGGACCCACCTTCAACGGCGCGTTCGCCGCCGCCTCCGCGATCATGCGCACACAACGATAGGCAATCGCATTGCGCGCATAACCTTCTCGCGCGAACGCGCTCGGATCGCGCGACGGCCAAGCGGGGCGGCCGAGCATGTGCCAGGCCATAAGTTTCCGCTCCGAGCTGGGCGCGCGGAGGCGGCGTATCCAATCGAACATCTTTGTCTTTCTGTCAGAGCGCCGTGAGGCGCGGCTGAAATCCGCCGAACATCAAGTCCGTCAGCGCCCACACCAGCGCATCGACACGGTCTGGGCTGCCTTTGAAGTCGGTTGCGCCAAACGAACACATCTCATCTTCGAGCGCGCCAAACACTTGTGCATGCGCGACGCGGCCTTGCGCATACAACGCCGCAATCGGTTCAGCGCGCGTGCGCTTGCCATCGCTAGCGCGCACTAGGCGCACCAGAAACTCCGGCGCGGCCGCTTTCAACACCGCCCGCACCATCTCGCCGCCATTGTTGGCCTCCGCAACGATCGCATCAGCGCCCACTGCGCGCGCAAGCTCCGCGACGCGCTCGGCCCAAACGTGTGGCGCCACGCCCTGCACGCTTGCATCACCCAGCACCGTTGCTTGACGCCGAAAGCCTTCGCCGCACGCACCGGCTGCGATGATGCCGCAGGTATCTGCATTGACGCCAACACTCGCCGGCGGATCGACCGCGACGACAACGCGATCCAGCATCCCCTCCGGCGCGCGCCGCACCAGCTCAAGCTCGCTGCGCTTCCACAGCGCACCTTCTAAGTCTTCCATCAAGTCGCCCAACAATTCTTGGCGATGCCGCGCCGAACCGGACCAGCGTTCGTTCAGCGCCGCGATGAAGCCAGGCGCGAGATTTCTTGCGTTATCCCAGGTCGTCGAACGCGTCATCACCGTGTCCGGCGCGCCGAGCAGGCGCTTCAACGCACTCATCGGGCGCGGCGTTGTCGTCACCATCAGCCGCGGCTTTTGCCCAAGCCGAAGCCCGTGCTCCAAAGTCGCCATCGTTTCGTCGGCATAGGACCAAGCACACAATTCATCGGCCCAAGCCGCATCGAATTGCGGTCCACGCAAACTCTCTGGGTCTTCCGCCGAAAAGCAGTGCGCCACCGCTCCATTCGGCCAGACCAGGCGCCGGCGGCTGGCCTCATATGTGGGCCGCGCCTTGAGCGCGGAGCGTAAACCCGACGTGCCTTCGATCATCACTTCGCGCACGTCATGAAAGGTCGGCCCAATCAATGCGATGCGCCGCGCCTGGCCAGTGCGCGCGAGACGCCCGACCCATTCCGAGCCGGAGCGTGTTTTTCCAGCGCCGCGTCCTCCCAAGAACACCCAGGTCCGCCAGCCTCCGTCCGGCGCGATCTGCATATCTCGCGCCCAAACCGACCAATCACCGGCGAAGGCTTTCAGTGGCGATCCGCTCCAACACCTCAGGAGGAGCTCCAGCGAGGTCGGCTTGAGCAAACTCAACCAACCGACGACGCAGGTCGGCGCACAAATCTTCGTCATCATTCTCAACAGCCGACGATGCCGCGGCGAACTCAGCCACGTCTCGCTGAGCGCGCACCAAAGCCGTAATCGCCCTGGCGCGGCGCTCTGCATCAGCGGCATCGCCGCCAACAAGCGAATGACCTGCTTCCGCGAGCGATTTCTGGAGCGCGGCAATCGCCTCCGTCATGGGTTCCTTCTTCTTCAATCTGATTTCTCGACCGTGCCTGAATCATAACGCGGACCCGGAACGGTCGGATTGCGTTTCGCTAAGTCGCGGAGACTCAAGGCTCGCAGGCTCAAAAAGTGTAGGATTGGCGCCCGCCAATCCCCCAATCTTCGCACCTGGCGCTGACCGCCGGCGAAATTCAAATCCGGCGCGCTAGCCAGAATTCAGCCATACCTCTATTGGACACGAACTTCCGGAGACCTCCTTGAGCGACGATCAGCAGCCAGACCCACGCCGTATCGATTGGGCCAAGCTGCGCGCGTCCGCCGCACAGCAGCACATCGCCGAGTTGCTGGACCGGCGCACATGGACATGGCGGCGCATCAGCAGCGCGGTTGCTGGCGTGGTGCTGCTTGTGGTCGTGTCACTGTGGGTCTGGATCTATTGGGGTCTGCCGCAAGTCCCGAACGCCGACGCGCTGTGGGCGCTCAATCGCCAGCAATCGACAATGTTTCTCGATCGCAACGGTCAGGTGCTCGGCGTACGCGGGCCCTATTATGGGCAGCGCGTGCATCTACACGATCTGCCAACGTTCGTGCCGCAAGCCTTCATCGCCATCGAGGACCGCCGCTTCTATGAGCATGAAGGCGTCGACCGCATGGCCATTCTGCGCGCGGTGCTCGCCAATTTGCGCGCCGGTGAAACACGGCAGGGTGCATCGACCATCTCGCAGCAGCTGGCGCGCAACCTCTTCCTGACACCGGAGCAATCGATCAACCGCAAGCTCCGCGAAATGGTGCTCGCCTCGCGCATTGAACGGCGATTGACCAAGGACGAGATCCTCGAACTCTATCTCAACCGCGTTTATCTCGGCGACCAAGCGTTTGGCGCGCCGAAGCGGCGATGATCGCCGGCCTGCCGAAAGCGCCATCGCGCTCAGCACCTACTGAGAGTCTCGAACGCGCCACCGCGCGCCAGCACGTCGTGCTGCAGGCTATGGTCGACGCCGGCTTCATCACGCCTGCCCAGCGCGATCAGGCGCGCGCGCAGGTGATCCACGTCGTGCAGCGGCCGCCGGTCGAACGCAGTCTCGGCTACGCGTTCGATCTCGCGGTCGCACAAGCGCGCTCCGCGGTCGGCGACCAAGTGCCCGACCTGGTCATCCACACCACCATTGACGGCCAAGTGCAGCAGGCCGCCGCCCGCGCCATTCGCACCCGCCTTGGCAATCGCGCCTTCGGGCGGCGTCCACTGCAAGCTTCGTTCATGGCCATTGATCATGACGGCGGCATTCGCGGCCTGATCGGCGGAACCGACTACGGCGCATCGCAATTCGATCGCGTCACGCAGGCGCGCCGCCAGCCCGGCTCGGCGTTCAAGATTTTCGTTTACACCGCAGCCCTCGAAAACGGTCTCGACACCGAAGACGTGCGTTACGATGAGCCGGTCGTCATCAACGGCTGGCGGCCGCACAATTACGACGAGGGTTATCGCGGCGCGATGACCTTGCGCACCGCGTTTGCGCTTTCGGTGAACACCGTCGCAGCCGAGGTCGCTTCCGAAATCGGCCCGCCACGCGTTGCCGACGTCGCGCGCCGTCTCGGCGTGAGCACCATGCCCGCACCGGGGCAGTTTGTGCCGCCCTCCATCGCCCTCGGCTCCATCGAAGTAACGCTGTGGGACATGACCACCGCGGTCGCCACCTACATGAACGATGGCAGCCGCGTCGATCCGCACATTGTCGACTCCGTCACCAACGCCGCCGGCCAAGCGCTCTATCAGCGGCCGCCTTACACAGGCCCGCGTGTCCTTGACGAAGACATTGTTCGTCACATGACCAGCATGATGGGCGCTGTGGTGCTGCACGGCACTGGCGTGGCCGCCCAGCTCGGCGACCGTGACGTCGCCGGCAAGACCGGCACCAGTTCCGATTGGCGCGACGCTTGGTTCATCGGCTACACCGCCGACTTCACCGCCGGCGTCTGGGTTGGTCACGACGACTTCACTTCAATGGGCCGCACCACAGGCGGCACTATTCCCGCGCAAGTGTGGGCGGACACCATGCGCGTCGCGCATCGCGGCATCCCGCCACACGACTTGCCTGGCATCGAACAGCCCGTGGCCTCGCCGCGCGAAGTCGAGATGTCCGGCTTCTTCGGCGATCTCGCCAACGCTTTCGGCCTCGGCGACAACAACGGTAACAACGATAACAAGCCCGACCAGGGCGACGGCCCCAACAATTAGGGTCGACCATGGCGCCGCCGGTTCTTGTTCAAGCCAAAGGCCTGCGGCTCTCGCTCGGCTCGGCGCCTCTGTTTGAGGACGCCGAATTCTCGCTGCACAAAGGCGAACGGGCAGCGCTGGTCGGCGCCAACGGCGCGGGCAAATCGACTCTGCTCAGCATGCTGGCAGGCTTGGCCACGCCGGATGACGGCGCGATCGCCTTCGCTTCAGGCGCCAGCGTCGCGCTGGCGCAGCAGGAACCCGACCTGTCCGCCTTCGCGACGTTGCGTGACTTCGCCATGTCGCCCTCGACGCCGCGCGATCACGGCGGCGCCCCCGCGCACGCTGCCGAAGCGGCGCTCGAAACGTTTGGCCTTGATCCCGATCGTCCGACCATTGGCTTGTCCGGCGGCGAAGTCCGCCGCGCATCGCTGGCGCGCGCGCTGGCGGCCGACGCCGATGTGCTCTTGCTTGACGAGCCGACCAACCATCTCGACATCATCGCCATCGAGGCGCTCGAAACCATCATCGCCAAAGGCCGCGGCGCCAGCCTGATCATCAGTCACGACCGCCGCTTCCTCGAGCGCGTCTCCACCGCCACGCTCTGGCTGCGCCAGCGCCGCCTCTACAAGCTGGCGCGCGGCTTCTCGGCCTTCGAGGATTGGGCCGAAGCCATCGAGCGGGAAGAGGCGTACACGCTCGCTCGCCTCGAAACTCAGCTCAAAGCCGAAGAGCACTGGCTACGCCGCGGCGTCACTGCCCGCCGCTCGCGCAACCAGGGCCGCCGCCGGCGCCTGATCGCCATGCGCGCCGAGCGGCGTGAGCGCCAATCCATGGCCAACTCTCAGGCGGCGGCGATACAGGCCGCGCGCGGCGCGGAATCTGCGCGCCGTGTCATCGACGCCAAGGATATTTGCAAGCGCTATGGCGATCGGGCGTTGATCAAGGACTTCTCGCTTCGCGTCATGCGCGGTGACCGCGTCGGCATCGTCGGCGCCAACGGCGCGGGCAAGACCACGCTTCTCGAAATCCTGCTCAAGCGGCGCGAGCCGGATAGCGGCGAGGTGCGTCTCGGTGAAAACCTGGAGATCGCCTACGTCGATCAAATCCGCGCCATTCTCGATCCAAACAAGACGCTGTGGGAAGCGTTGGTTCCGCAAGGCGGTGATCAAGTCATGGTGCGCGGCGCTCCGCGCCACGTCGCCGCGTACGCCGGTGAATTCTTGTTTACCCCCACCCAACTACGCCAGCCGGTTTCGGCGCTCTCCGGCGGCGAACGCAATCGCCTCGCGCTCGCCGTCGCGCTCGCTAAGCCAGCCAATCTGTTGGTGCTGGACGAACCGACCAACGATCTTGACATGGAGACGCTCGACGCACTCGAAGACATGCTCGCGGCGTACGATGGCACCGTGCTGATCGTCAGCCACGATCGCGCCTTCCTCGACGGCGTCGCCACCCAAGTCGTCGCGCCGTTGGGTAACGGGAAGTGGGTGGAGTCGCCCGGCGGTTGGGCCGATTTTGAGCGCGCCTTTCCGGATGCCATCACCCCGCCCACGCCAACATCAGCGCCGATCCCGCGCCCTCAACCACGTGATCGCGAACCGGCGCGCATCACCAAACTCTCTTTCAAGCAGGAGCGCAGGGTCGCCGAACTCGCGGCGCTCATGCCGCGCCTCCACGACGAAATCACTGCCCTCGAACACAGCTTGACCGACGGCGCCGCCTTCGAACGTGATCCAAAAGCCTTCGAAACCGCAGCGGCCCGCCTCGCCGCCGCGCGCGCCGAACATGACGTTGCTGAAACGGAATGGCTCGAAATCGAGCTGCTCCGCGAGCACCTCGCTGGGCAAACTTGAATCCTTTGTTAACCGCAATCAGGTCAAACGCGGTACATGCGCCTGATTGCAACGCTGCTCATGTTCGCAGCACTCGTATTCACAACCGCCCACGCCGAAACCTCCGGCGCCTACGCGTCCTCGGCTGCCGCCAACTCATCCGATTGCATCAAGCTTTGTCAGGACGACACGCTTTGTGTGGGCTGGACCTATTCTGAGAGCGCATGCGGCCTGTGGGCGAGCGTGCCGCAGCAGTCTTCAGGTGCGTTTACCCTGAGCGGCCGGGCGCCAAGCTTTGCGCAGGCCCTGCCGGTTGTCGTCGCCGCCGCGCCATCGCCAGTGCCGCCTCCGCAGCCACGGCAGGAACATGCCGCCATTGCGTTGCTCGGCGGCAACGATCGGCAAGAAGCGCTGCGCCCACGTTTTGGCGCAGGCAACTAAGCGGCGGTAAGGTTTGTTTACAGACGATCCGTAACGTCCGCGCAATTGAGGAGCTCCGAGTCGGGCATGTCCACATCACGGTTCGCGAAACTGGTCGATCTGGCGCGCACGTCCGACAGCGCGCAGCGCCGACAATTGTTGCGAGAAGTCACCGACCTCTTCTTCGAGACCAGCGGCCAGCGTAGCGAGCGTGAAAACGCGCTATTTGACGATGTGCTGCAACTGGTTGCGGCGGAAATGCAAGAAGGGGTGCTCGCCGAACTGGCCGAGGTGTTCGCTGACGCGACCGATGCGCCCGTCGGCCTGATGCGCGACTTGGCCAACCACTCGTTCGAGGTGGCGCAGCCAGTCTTGCAGAGAAGCAAGGTGCTCGACGATCAAACGCTGGTTCAAATCGTCAACTACCAAAGTCAAAACCACATCAAGGCGGTCGCCCAGCGAACCGATGTCAGCGAAGCAGTGTCCGAGGCCATTGTCCGCTTTGGCGACGACCACGCGCTCGACGCCCTCATCCGCAACGACGGCGCCAAGATTTCACGCACCAGTATGGAAACCGCGATCGATCGCGCACGCCGCAACGCCTTCCTGCATGATGCGGTGGTCACCCGTCACGATCTGCCGCTGGACCTGCTCAACGAAATGTATTTCGTTGTCGAAACCCGGTTGCGCGATCAAATTCTCCAGCGCAACGCCAACGTCGACCCTAAGACCCTCGACGCCGCGCTCTCGAAGACCCGCAATCGCATCAAGCAGAATGTCGGCGACATGACCGCCGAAGCCAAGAATGCGATGGCCTTCATTCAAAGCAAGAAGAACAGCGGCGAGTTAAACGCGCGCCTCTTGGTTTCGCTCTACCGCGAAGCCAAGCAAATGCATTTCTTGTACGGACTAGCCGAGATCACCGGGGTTGACGACGAAACCGTGGCTGACCTGCTGAAGCGCAAGGACATCGACGGTCTCGCCATGATCTGCCGCGCCGCCGGCGTGGAGAGGCCGCTGTTTGTCACTCTCGCCGTGCTCGCCGGCGGCGGAGACGACGCCTTGGAGAAGGCCGAAGAGTTCGGCCGCATGTACAACGCCGTTCCCATCGAGGCAGCGCAGCGCGCGGTGCGCTTCTTCAAAGTACGCAAGGGCGCGGAGAGGAACGTCGCCTAACGTTCCTTGATATCGCTGAACCTGATCTTCGGGTTCTTGTCCTGCACATACCCGATTTCCCAAGCGCTCTTGCCCAGGAACACTGGCGCGCCATCTACATCCTCCGCCATTTGCGACGACGACTTCTCCGCAAAGGCGTCAAGGTCTGTGCGAGAGTCGGCGCTGACCCAACGCGCCGCCTGGTAGGGCGATTGCTCGAAGATCACTTCGAGCCCGTACTCCGCCTTCATGCGCTCATCGAGCACGTCGAACTGCAACTCGCCAACGGCGCCAACGACCAAGTCCGCGCCAATCACCGGCTTGAACACTTGAGTAACGCCCTCTTCACCCAGCGCCTCCAGCGCCTTGCGCAAGTGTTTCTGCTTCAGCGGATCGCGCACCCGCACGCGCTTAAGGATTTCCGGCGCGAAGTTCGGAATGCCGCGGAACAGCACCTCCCCGGTTTGCGAAAGTGAGTCTCCGACCCGCAGGCCGCCATGGCTCGGAATGCCGATCACGTCGCCCGGGAACGCTTCGTCAGCAATCTCACGCTCCTGCGCCATGAACATCATCGGATTGTGTACGTTCAGCGACTTGCCTGCCGCCGTCTTCAACGTCATGCCGCGCCGGAACCGCCCCGAGCAAACGCGAAAGAAGCCGACGCGGTCCCGGTGCTTGGGATCCATGTTCGCTTGGATCTTGAACACAAAGCCCGTGACTTCATCGCGGGCTGGCGAAACGTCGGCGTCCGCGCCCTTGATGTGCGCATGCTGTGTGCGGGGCGCAGGGGCGTGCGTCGCCAATCCCTCCAGCAGCTCCAGAACGCCGAAGCGGCGCAACGCCGAGCCGAAGTAAACGGGAGTTAAATGGCCCTCGCGAAAGGAGGTAAGATCGAACTTCGGTAATCCCTCGCGCGCCAACTCGGATGTCTCTTCCAACTCAGCGAAGCGCTGACCCGAAGCGGCGGGCCAATACATCGGCGCGGTATCCATCGCCAGCTTGGAATGAATTTCATCCAGCAGCGCGAACGGATCGAGCGCCTCGCGATCCATCTTGTTGATGAAGGTGGTGATCGGAATGTCGCGCAACCGGCAGACTTCGAACAGCTTCAAGGTTTGCGGCTCGATGCCCTTGGCCGCGTCCAGCACCATGATCGCGGAGTCAGCCGCGGTCAGCGTGCGGTAGGTGTCTTCCGAAAAGTCTTCGTGGCCCGGCGTGTCGAGCAGGTTGAAGATCAAACCGCCGTGTTCGAACATCATCACCGATGACGACACCGAGATACCGCGCTCGCGCTCGATCTTCATCCAGTCGGATTTTGTCCGCCGCGCCTGGCCCCGCGCCGCCACGGCGCCCGCCAAGTGAATGGCCCCGCCTGCCAGCAGCAACGACTCGGTCAGCGTCGTCTTCCCGGCGTCCGGGTGCGAGATGATCGCAAACGTTCGCCTCCGCTGCGCTTGCGCAGCGGGCGTATTGGGGCGCGCGGCCTCGGTGGCTGGGTCGTGGGACATGAAGGGTTTTCTGTGAAGCGGCGCATTTAGGACACCGGACCGCCGGCTTCCAGCCGGCACTTCGTCGCTTCAGCTCATCTACTTCGAAAATGGGGAAAAGAGCCCGCTGCAAGCAGGGGGTCCGCGGCTTCAGCCAGAAGAGTCCACTGGCTCATCCAGGAAGTGCCGCCCATGCTTGTCCTCGATCTCGACCACCCAAAGGTCGGGGTCGCTCTCAGCCCGCTTGCGCGCGTAGGCGTCGACATCGGCCTCCGCCTCGCCCAGCGATCCCGCCGACAGATCCAGCCAAATCCGTTCGCCTTCGCCGGCCCGTGCCGGCGCGTAGAGCCGGGCGCGCCTGTCCATGGTCGCCACCTTGACCAACACTGCCCCGCCATCCGGATCGCCCTTGCGCGCGACAGCAGCGAACGCACCCGCCACCGCCGCGCGGCGGATGAGCGCACTCACCCAAATCTCGGTCTTCAGTTCGATCACGCACCGATCCGTTTAGAAGAACGCAACTAACATATCTTAACGCTTGCCGCTTCGATGCGCTTTTTTTTGCTCCTCGCTGCGCTGGCTTTCGCCGCGCCCGCCTCCGCCGACGCGCCTGACGCGCGCGCCTCTTATGTCGAGCGCCGGGGCATGCTTGAGCTCGACGCAAGATGCCACCTGTTTAACGCCAACATTCGCGGCGCGCTTGAAGCCACCGCCATGCAGGCGCGCGGCGCATTGCTGCGCGGCGGCTGGTCGATTGCGCAAGTACAAGACCTGGAGCGCACGGTTATTGCCGCCGCCCGGACACGCAGTTGCCTGGACCCGCGCACCACAACCGGCGCCGCCAGCGCCCGCGCCGCCTCCGCAACTTGGATCAACGCCAACGCCCAAACCTTCCCCGGCTGGACGCGCGTTTGGTATGCACGCCGAGCACCAGATGCGGCGGGCTGGCGCCTCAGCCAGGCCATCAACGCACCTTGTGCGGCTAGTTTCGGCGTACGCATCACCAACGGCCGCGAACAACTCACACTCAGCGTCGCCAACGCATCCCTCAATTCCGCAACGCTTGTGATGCGCGACGCTCTGCGGACGCCGCCCTCCGACATCGCCTTGACACAGCGCGTTGCTTACGGCCTTCGCGCCGGCGCCCCGTCGCCGGCGACATCGACGCAATTCAGCTCGCTGTCCGCGCGCGCCGAACGCGGCCTGAACAACGCCCAGCAGACAACGTTCACCTTCCCCGACACGGCGTTTCGCAATTTGTTGAGCCTGGATCCGCGCGAAACCGTCGAAATTCATCTCGCGGGATCGCAGCAGATTCTACTCGTCGATGTCGGCGACGTCGCTGTGGCGCGTGCGTTTCTGACTATTCAGTAGCCAAGACCGGCAACGTCACGCGCACGATCGCGCCCCCGCCGGGTGCGTCGTCAAAGCTCAGACGCCCGTGATGGAGCGCCGCCAGCGCGCGCACCAGCGACAGCCCAAGTCCCGCGCCCTCGACGCCCAATCCGCTTGCGCCACGCTCAAATGCCTGCCCTAAGCGCGCCTTCTCCGCCGTGGAAATCCCCGGTCCGTTGTCGATGGTTTCCAGGAGCAGCGCGCGATCTCGCGCCAGCGCGCGCACTTCGATGCGTCCGCCTTCCGGCGTGAACTTGATCGCATTTCCCACCGCATTGATCAGGATACGCACGATAGCGCGCCGATCCGCCAACACCGGCAACGCGTCATCAGGTAGTGTTGCCGCCAGCGCCACGCCTTTGCTCTGCGCACTCACCGCCGAAACGCCAATGACTTCGGTGACCACCTCGCGCACGTCGAAGCGCTCCAGCGTCAGCGGATAGCGTCCCGCATCGATGCGCGACAAATCCAGCATGTCGTTGGAGAGAGAGAGCAGATGTGCGCCGCTGACGCGAATGAGCCCCGCATACTCGACATACCTTTCCTGCAACGGCCCGAAAACCTGCCGCTCGATCATTTCAGAAAAGCCCAGGATATGCGTCAGCGGCGTGCGCAACTCATGCGCGACCTCGGCAAGACGCTGCTCGACCATCGCGCGCGACACGCCGCCCGCGGCGCCCGCCAGCATTGCCGCGGCGAGGGCGAGATAGGCCACCACCATCATCGGCGCCCATGCGCTGAAATCGTCGCCCAACGCGGCGTGACCCGCCGCGGCGGCGGATGCTGCCGCATAGGCCGCCACCACGGCGACGCCGGCTTCGGCAACCCAAACATTGAGCGCCACGCTCTGCGCCACCACGACGACGAAGCCGACCGTCAGCGAGGATGCCGCACCGCCTGTCGCCGCAACGAGCGCCGCCACCGAAACCAGCCACGCACTCAGCACCACCGCCGCGCCAACGCCTGTATTAAGCGCCGGTAACACAACGAAGGTCGCCAACGCAGGCGCCGCCGAGACTGCGAAAAACGCCGCTGCCAAACTTGGTTGGAGCCCATTTACCCAAGAAATCACGGCCAGAACGAGCGTCACGGCGAGCCAAACCCAGGCCGTCAGCGCCGCTCGAACTGCTTCTGGCGCTGCATTTGCACCGGCGGTTACTGCGTCTTGTGTTGACACCGGAAGGTTGCCCGCGAGTAAAAGACTTCTTAACGCGACGGGGGACATGCTGCCCACTTCGAATCGGGGCGGAAAGCGAACTCGCCCAACTAGGACAGGAGCAAATTAGATGCGCAGCCTTGCGGTCTGGACGACGACTGCAGCCGTCGCCCTTCTTGGCGTCGCCGCCCATGCCCAAACCAATTCTGCGGCGCCCGTCGCGACTGCGGCGCCGGCTGCCGCGCCCGCGCAAAGCGGTGATCTCCAAACGGCGATCGCTGGCTATGCACGCTATCAAACAGACGTCACCGATCTGCGCGCGGCGAGCATCGCCAGCAACGATGCGCTCGAAACGGCGCTCGATCGCGTTGGCCGTCACAACAAGGACGAGCTGACTCGCGGCTTCATCGCTTATGGCTCTCAGGTCGCGGCCCAGTCGCCTGCCTTCGTGCAAGGCGTCCGCGACGCTGCCGCCTTCTACGGTCGCGATGCCGTCATCTGGGCGGTTTCGGTCGATCCATCTTACGCGCGCGGCCTTCGTGGCGGCCAAGAGGCGACCCGCATGTTGCTCGACACGGTCGAAGGTGACGCGGCGCGCGTCGTGAGCGTCGCCGATCGCTACCAGGAAATGGCTTATTCGTTGCAGCGTCAGCGTTGGGCGAGCGCGGTAGCGCCGGGTCAAGCCGCGCGGCTTCAACGCGTCCGTGGCCTCGGGGCGCCAGGCGCTGGACCGGCCTTGCCCGACGGCGTGGCGCCGCACCTAACCGCAGCGACGCTCAGCATCACCCCGGGCGCTGACCCGTCAGCGCTCGGCGGCCGTCAGTTCTGGGACACCGTCCACGGCGGCGCCCATGCCCAAGTCGTCGCCGTCTCGGCTTCGGCGCCAACCGCTTGGCGCGTGAACATCACGCGCGGCATGGCGCTCGATCGGATGGCGGCGGTGGCTGCGCTGCAAGCGCTCGACGCAACCACGTCGAACCAAACAGCCATCAGCGCACTGCTCTCCGATCCGCGCTCCCGCGATTGCTTTGAGATGGCCCAGTTGCAGCTCTATCAATGCATGTCGGCGGCGCACTTCCGTTATGAAAACGCCTTCTGCCTTGGCCAGCACGGCCTGCGTGACGTGGGCGTGTGCATGAGCGCGGTCGGCCAGCCCGACACCACCGCCATGACGCCGCTCCCGGCCGCTGCGCCAGCCACCACGAGCTCAACGACGAGATCGTCGCGCCCGTAACCTTGCGGCGCGCCGGTTAGAGGCTCATCTCTAGCCGATGGCGAGCATCGACCAGGCGATCCGCGAGATCGCAGACGAGTTTGCGCTCCTCCCGGACTGGGAGGAGCGCATTTCGTATGTAATCGAGCTTGGCCGCAGCCTAGCGCCGCTTGCCGATGCAGAACGCAATGATGCAACGCGGGTGCGTGGATGCGCGAGCCAAGTGTGGCTCGTGGGTGAAACGAATCCCGAAGCGCCGGAAACGCTGTGCTTCCGCGGCGACTCCGACGCTCATCTGGTTCGCGGTGAAATCGCACTGCTTCTGCGCATCTTCTCGGGCCGCACCCCTGCCGAGATCCTCTCCGTTGATCCGCGCGCGCTGTTCGATCAACTCGGCCTCAAGGACGCTTTGACCACCCAGCGGTCCAACGGCCTCTTCTCGATGATGTCGCGCATTCAGCAGGCCGCCAAAGCCGCAGGTTCATAGCGACTGACGCCGCGCCGCCAACTGCGCCAGCGCCAACCTGAGCGCCACCTTTCCTGAGCGTGGCGGCCAGGATTGCGCGCGCTCCACGGCTTCCAAGCCCTGCTCAGCCAAGCACACCGCCTCAACCACCCGCCGCAGCGGCGCAGCCAAACTTGCGAGCGCCTCGGCGACGCAGCGGCGCGCATCGCACGCGGCGCCCATCAAATGCTCGGCTGCATTGCCGGCGCCCCGCGCCGCGCCGCCTCGTGGCGGCGCGGTCAGGTCGGAGCCTCTGGTAAGACCCATCTGCCCGCGTTCCCAATCGGCCCGCAGCCGCGACGCCACCGCCAACTCATCGGCGCTGAACCAAGGCGCGCCCGATACATCACGCATCGCGGCGAGCTTGCGGACAATGTCGCCCGACGCAAATGCACGCACGCCACGCGCTGCACCACTCTCGTCCATCACCGAACGCGTGACGATTGGTCGGTGTTGCGCGAGATAGGCCTCTTCCGGCGCCGCCTCAGTCCGCGTCACGCGTGATGCGCCCGATCGCGACAACACAAAGCAATTCTGCGCGCCGCTTCCAACAATCGCGCCAGCTGACTCCAACGCGCGCACATCCGAAGCCGCGAGCCGCATCATGGGCCGGCGGCGCCGATCACCGTTGACGAACACCCCAAAACCATCGCCCTTAAGCTCTGGCGCGAGCAACGTCCCCTCTTGCTGCAAACGCGCCAATGCGCGCTCCACCCGTTCGCTCATGGCTGCACGTGTTGAGCAATACCCGCCTCGCGCGGCGCGCGCCGCACCATCGCTTCTAGCGATTCAATCCATTGGTCGAACACCGGCTCGTCGCGGCGATCCTCGATGCGGTGACAGGCATGGGAAACCGTCGAACGGTCTCGCTCGAAGGCCACCGCCACCCGCGCCAAGCTCAACTCAAAGCCGGTGTAGCAGAGGTACATCGCCACCTGCCGCGCAAACACCGCGTCCGGCCCGCCCTTGCCGTCAGCAAGAAACGCCGCGCTCGGCGTCCCCAATGAATATCCAACAACGTCCGCAGAAAGACGCGCCTTCGCTGCGTCCTCAACGCGTGACTTGCTCACGCTCATCCAAACTCTCCTCACGGTCCCGCCCATTGCCAGCCAAAACGGACAATACACCGGCCTCGGAGGTGTTGGATGTGTTTTTTCCTATTTTTATGCTTTTTTTCCTATTTCGCGTGCCGACGGCCTTGGCCGAGGCCCATGCGCTTCGCGAGGTTGGAGCGTTCCTTTGCATAGTTGGGCGCGACCATAGGATAGTCATGCGGCAAGCCCCACTTCAGACGGTATTCGTCAGGACTCATCGAGTAGCGCGTGCGAAGATGGCGCTTCAAAGATTTGAACTTCTTCCCGTCTTCCAAGCAAATGATGTAATCGGCGGTGACCGACTTCTTGATCGCAACTGCGGGTTCTTGGGTGGTATCTGGCGCGACCGGCGCATTCGCCGCGACATCGCGCAGCGCGGAATAAACCGTCTGGATAAGGCGCGGCAACTCCTGTGGCGGCAGCTCGTTGGCGGAGACATAAGCCGACACAATTGTCGCCGCCATGTCGACCAGATCGTCTTTGTTTTCCATGTATTGGTCCACGGCCAAGGAAACGACAGTCAACAGAGGGCACAATTGGCAGCGAGACAAAGAAAAGTCAATGCCAGATCAATATTGACAAGCAATTATCCAATATCTCTGGAGCGCCTGGAAATACAGATGACGCTTTGACC
The DNA here is from genome assembly GCA_016195245.1 of Pseudomonadota bacterium. Lineage (GTDB taxonomy): Bacteria > Pseudomonadota > Alphaproteobacteria > Caulobacterales > Aquidulcibacteraceae > Vitreimonas. Next base: position 3,359 of record JACQAC010000135.1, on the reverse strand, counting down.
TTCGACCGATTGTCACATTTCACGAAATAGCAGCACGACGAGCAAGGCGAGTCCAATCAACCCCACTGGCGTCCATCCGAAAGACTTCGGCGAATAGGGGCGATCGAAACTGCGCACCAATCGTGACGCTGCTTGGCTCGTCGCGCCAAGAATACCAACAAACCCATTTTGGGTCGCGCCATAAATGCGAAGCATGATGATGCCGACCCATCGCGCCAAGTTGGCGAGCGGCCCGCGATAGAAGGCGTCAACGTCCCAAAGCCGAAGCGCCACGTCACGGGGCGTCAAACCAGCTGCGCGCGCCGCTGTGTAAGCCAGCCCCGCACCGCCCAAGATCTCAAACTGCAGCGCCATGTGGCTGAGCGACAGCGGCTGATAGGTCATTTCAGATGGCAAGAATGCGTACAGCCACCCTGGCGCGATCCCGATCGAGATACAGAAGAACGACGCGACCGCGCTGCCGAGCAGCATCGCGAACGGCGCCTCGTTGCGCACGCGCGGCGCCGTTTCGCCGGCGCCAGCGAACGCGGGCCTCAGGGCAAAGCTCGCGAAGAACACCGGCGCGATCAGCAAACTGAGCAGCCAAAGCCAATTGGTTTCCCAGCGCGCCAACGCATCCAGCGTCACCGCAAGGGTCGCGAACAACGCCGTGCCCGGCGCCGCCGCGGTCGCCAAACCGCAAAACAGGAGGAGCGCGCTTGTAATGGGCATGACGCGCGATAAGCCGGCGAGCGAAGACAACCGCGCCGATCCATTCCGTTCGACGATCGCGCCAAGCACCATCTGCAACGCCACGAATACAAACGTCGCCGCGAACGCATGCGCCGCCGCCGCCGCCAGCGCCAAAGGCGAGCCCACGCCAACCAGCGCAACGCAAAGGCCCACGATCGCGCTCATGCCCGCCGCGCCGGCGGCGCGAAGATCGTCCTCGGCGACGACATACAAGAGCCCGATCGTCGTCATCGCCGCGCCAATGGGGATGAGGATCGGCTCGGCAGGGAACAAGCGCGCCAGCGCATAGACGCCAAGCGTTGTCGAAAACGCCGTCAAGGCCGGCGCGCCAACTGGAGAGGCATGCCGCACAGCGTCCTTGAACCAAACGTGCGCCAGCGGCGCGCCCACGCGGATCAGCAGCGCCGCGAAAATAATGGCGTCGCCGATTTGGCGAACGTCGAGACGCGTAAACACTGAACTGTCCGCACCTGCCGATAGATGCAGTGCTGAACCGACGAGGAAGAGCAACCCCTCCAAGCCAAACCAAATCAACATCCGCACGCCGGATGCGGCCGCGCCTTCCGAGGTCGACGCAAACACCACGCTCGCCATCGCCAGCGCCGCAAGTTCCGCCGCCGCCACGAAACTCACGAGGTCGCCGACAAACAGCGCCGACACAGCCCCCCCCGCGAGCAACATGAATGCGCTATCTTCAAATCGATTGCGGCGGGCGCCGGAATAGAGCGCGATGAGAACGCTGGCGATCAGCATGGCGATGCCGAAGATGCGGTTGAGCGGGTCGAGATTCAGCAGCACCACGGGCAAGCCCATTTGCGCCATCGTCGCCGCCGCGCCGAACTCGCGATCCAGCATGAGCCAGATCGCCAACACGGCCGCACCCGCCATGGTCGGCACACGCAGGCCGCGCGGCGCCGCCAACAGCAACAGCGCAGCTGCAATCAACACGAACCCCGGGTTGAGCGTCAGCATCACGCGTCCCCGTCGACGGGCGTGACGGCGCGCCGCCTCAGCAGCAACCGCACGCAATGCGCGAGCAACACCGACGCCAACGCCACGCCGCCGCCCAGCAAGGCAAGTGCGCCCGGTTGCTGATCGAACCAAAATCTCGATCCCGACGCCGTTGCGAAATACAATCCTGTGCCGAGCAACGCCGCCGAGGCGCAGAAAAGAAGCGCCAAACCGACACCGGCGCGATTGTTGCGGACTTTGGGACGGCGGCTCATGTCGGCGGCGTCCAAACGGGTGACAGGAACGTCGCCAGCGAATCCGCCAGCGCCAACAAACTCAAGGTCGCCGCGGCGCCAATCACGATCGGCGCCGCCAAGAAGATCGAAGCCCCGTCCGGTTTTCGGAACGCGTCGGTTGGCGCTTTTCCCGCCAAAGCGTTGGCAGCAAGCGGTCCAAGCGCCGCGAAGGTGAGCACCGCCGCTGCGCCCACAAGGCCGGCCGCCCAAACCAGACCCGCGCCCGCGGCTGCTGTGATCAGCCAGAGCTTTGCCCACGCGCCGGCGAAGGGCGGCATGCCGATCATGCTGGCGCTGCCAACCGCCAAGCCGCCGAGTGTCCACGGCATCACCCGTCCCAATCCGGCATAGTCCGCCGCCTTGATCCGCCCCGTCACTGCTGCGACGGCGCCGCTTGCCATGATCACCGTCGAGCCCGCGCAACAGGTCGCCGCCACCTGCAGCGTTGCAGCGAACAATCCCGCCGGCAGCGCCAACAATGCGCCCACCAACGCGGAGAGATTTTGCGCTGCGCACACGTAGGCGATGCGCTCGCTCAAATCCTGCCGCGAAATCGCAATCAACGCCGCCAAGCCCGCGCCGCCGCCACACAAGACTAAGAGCGCGTGCGCAGCGAAACTCGCTTCATGAAGCGCTGGCCCAAACACATAGGCGGCAACTTTTACGATGGTGATCACGCCCGCCGGCGCCAGCGCCAACGACTGAATTGACGTCAGCGCCGGCCAGCGCGAGCCGCTCGATGCATTGATCCAAGAGCTCAGCGGCGGCACGATCGCCATTGACGCACCGAGTACGAACAGCACCAGCAGCACATTCGCCGAAATCGGATCGACCAAGCCTTCGAGCACGCCGCCAGCTCGAAACTCAGCCGCGCCCGCCAGCGAATAAGTCCATACCACTGCGGGCAGGAACAATCCGATCGAAGCGCCAAGCTGGGTCGTGAGATAGACCCGCGCCGCGCGGCCCTCCTCCTCCGGGTTGCGGTCCTGGATCAATGGCGCGCCAGCCAGGATCAGCGCCTGGTAGGCGACGAAGAGCGTGAACAGGTTCGCGGAGAGCGACACTGCGATGGTCATGCCTGCTGCGAGCGTAATGAAGCCCATCATCCGCGAAGGCGTCTGCATCGCCGTAGCTCGAACAAAGCCAACGCTATGCACCGCGTGCAAAATGCTGAGTCCGGCGACCAGCACCGCGAAAAACGCTCCTAGCGGCTCGGCGGCGAAAGCAAGCTCGACCCCGGGCAAGGGATGCGCCAGCGCCAGGCGTATCCCTTCGTGATGGCGCACCGCGCCAAACAACAACGCGCTCAGCACCGCCATCGCGATGGCGCTGCCAATGTGGATCACATCGCGAAGCCCTGGCGGCCGCGAAAACAGCATC
>JACQAC010000160.1 GCA_016195245.1 Pseudomonadota bacterium | reverse complement strand
TTCGGTTCACCGCTCCAGCGCGTCACGATGTAAAGCGGCATCAGCAGGTGAAAATCCGGGTAGGCGTGCGAAGCGAACGCGTACGGATCAAGAGCGTCGGGCTCGACTGTCAAAGCCAGTTCCTCCTTCAGCTCCCGGATCAGCGCTTCTTCAGGCGCTTCGCCGGGCTCGACCTTGCCACCAGGAAACTCCCAAAGGCCGCCGAGTTGCTTGTGTTGGGGGCGTTGCGTGAGCAAGACGCGCCCCGACGCGTCAACCAGTGCCGCGGCGGCCACCAAGAGGAGGCGCCGCGATGAAGAGGCAACATCGCTCATTTGCATGAAGAAGCCGTGAGCCGAAATGGTTGAACCGGCCTTAAGCTTAGTACGACCTTTACGAAGGCGGCAGGCCTTCTTCCTGAAGCGCGGCCTGAACAGCTGGCCGGGCGCTCAAGCGCTCGAAGTACGCCGTAAGCCTCGGTAGACTTGAAAGATCAAGTCCAAACCGGTGCGCCCAACGCAGCACAACAAAGGCGTAGGCATCGGCGATCGTGAAGTGGTCGCCCACGAGAAACTGTTTGTCGCCGAGTTTGCCTTGCAACAGCGCCAGCCGGTTCAGCAATTGCTTGACGATCGCCTCGCGCGTCTCCGCGCTTGGCTTGTGGAAGAGGGGGCTGAAGCCCTTGTGCAACTCAGTAGCGATGAAGTTGAGCGTCTCCAGCAGCCGCCAATGCGCCATGCCGCTCGGCGGCGCCAGGTCCGCGTTCGGAGCTTGGGCCGCGAGATATTGCAGCACCGCAGCGTTCTCGGTCAGCACCGAGCCATCGTCCAATTCCAGCGTCGGCACCGAGCCTTGTGGGTTGATGCCGTAAAAGTCGAGGCCGCCTTCGGTGGTGCGCTGTTCACCGAAGGTGATTTTGTCCAATGCAACGTCAAGTCCAGCTTCGCGAACAACGATGTGCGGCGCCAGCGAGCATGCGCCCGGAGAAAAGTAGAGTTTCATTTTATGCAAGTTAGCGCGCAGCCAATCCGCCTCAAGTGTCAGCGATGTTCCTAAGTCAACGCAGTTTCGACTGCGGCTGGATCACCAGATATGGCCCAATGCTCGTCGGGAACTGTCCAACTAACTCCGATAGTCCCCGTTTATCTCGACGTAGCGCTTGGTCAGGTCGCACGTGTACATGCGCGCGCGGCCTGAGCCGGGGCCAACCGTGACCGAAATTTCCAGCTCATCGCGCTTCATGTAAGCGCTCATCGCCGCCTCGTCGTACTCCGCAGCGACCACGCCATCGCGCGCCGCCGTCAATTCGCCGAAGCGCACGGCGATCATTTCGCGCTTGATTGGCTGATCGGCGCGCCCGATCGCCATGACGATGCGGCCCCAATTGGCGTCCTCGCCGGCGATCGCCGTCTTCACCAATGGGCTTTCACAAATCGTGCGGGCGATCGCTTTCGCCGACGCATCGCTTGCGGCGCCGTCGACATTGACGGTCACGAGCTTCGTTGCGCCTTCGCCGTCGCGTACGATCTGGATCGCCAGATCACGCAGCACCGTCCCGAGCGTGGCGCGGAACGCGTCGAGCCGCGCATCTTTCGCGTCTGCAATGGGAGCAACCTTTGCTTTCCCCGTGGCGAACAAGAGCACGCAATCGTTGGTGGAGCGGTCGCCGTCCACGGTGATCGAGTTGAAGCTGGTCTCGGTTTCGTGGCGCAGCAGCGTTTTCAAAATTGGCGTCGACAGCGCCGCGTCGGTGAACACGAACGCCAACATCGTTGCCATGTTCGGCGCAATCATCCCCGACCCTTTGGCAATGCCGGCCAGCGATACCTTCACACCGTCGATGTCACACGTCGCGCCCGCGCTCTTCGCGAACGTGTCAGTGGTCATGATCGCGCCCGCAGCTTTTGACCAGTCGACCGGCTTCAGCGGCATGTCGAGGAGGGCGGGCGCGATCTTCGTGTCGTCGAGCACAACGCCGATGACGCCCGTTGATGCGGCCAACATTTCACGCGGCTCGACCGCAAGTGCTCCCGCCGCCTCGGTCAGTGCGCGCTTGCACGCTGCATCTCCCGCGGGTCCGGTGAACGAGTTGGCGCAGCCGGCATTCACCAGCAGGCCACGCACATTTCCGCGACTTGCCGCCAGCGCTTGCTTGCACCAATCCGTCGGCGCGGAGCCGACAGCGTTGGTGGTGAACACGCCTGCGGCCCGCGTGCCCGCCGCGAAGCGCATCAACAAGAGATCTGGCCGCTCGTGCTTGTAGAAACCCGCGCGGCCGATCGCTGCTTCGACGCCTGCGATGGCGGGCAGATCGGGAATGCGGTCCGGCGCGAGCGGCGAGACCTTGTCCGTCACTGTGAGGGGCCAGGCGAAGTGGTGGTGGAAGTGGTCGTCGATGCTTGCGAACCAGCAGAACGCGGCGGCGCTACGACCGGCGCGGTTACGTGCGACGGCGGAGGCGCGGCCGATTGCTGCGCCGAACCAGTGACGCCACCGGGGCCCATCGGGAACGGGAAGGGCGGCGGGTTTTGTCCAGGAGGCGCGGTGGCGTCCGGCGCGGTGTGAACGTTCGGCGCCGGCGGCGCGTGCGAAGCATCCGGCGGCGCCGGTGTTTGCGGCGTTGGCGCCATG
>JACQAC010000159.1 GCA_016195245.1 Pseudomonadota bacterium | reverse complement strand
GCCATCAAGCAAGCCGGCGAAAACCTTGGCTTCACTTTCAACTACAGCTCCGGCAGCCGCATCTGGAACACGTTCGACGCACACCGCCTGCTGCATTGGGCCGAACATGAAGGCCGCGCACTTCCGCTCAAGGAAGCGCTGTTCAAAGCCAACTTCACCGATCAACGCGCCACAAGCGATCCCGACGTGCTGATCGACGCCGCACGGGAAGCCGGCCTCGACCCCGAGCGCGCAAGTCAAATCCTTCAAAGCGGCGAATTCACCGACGAAGTCCGCGCACTCGAAGCCTTCTGGCAAAGCCGCGGCATCCACGCGGTGCCGTCGATCATCTTCAATCAGCACTGGATGCTGCAAGGCGCCCAGCCGCCGGAGCAATTCGAACGCGCCATCCGCGCTATCATCACCGGCGCCGCGAAACCGGCGCCGGCCGCATCGTAATCGCGTGAGTGCTGTTACTGCCGAACTTTCCCCAGGATGACGCTGTCGCGCACACCCAAATGGATGCCGATGTCGGCAACGCCTTCGCGCAACTGAAACAAGGCGATCCGCCCCAGCGCCTCGCCGCCGTTTTCGGTGATCGCCCAGGCGTGGCCGGCTTCGATCGTGTCTTCGATGTACGCAGCCGTTTGCGCGACACTCTTGTGCGCCGCACTCGACCAATATTGGTGGGATTGCGGATTGCTGTGCGCCGCAAACAACGCTTTCGCGTCCGACGCCTCTAGCGGCCGCAGCACCAGACCGGGAGCCTCGAGACGTGGCGTATCTTTCATGCGGCGGTTCATGCCCGGGCGGCTCTCGTGTCGCAAGGCCGCTCACCCTTCAAGACGGGATGCGCAGGCGCGCCGCCGCTGATATTGTGCCCTTTGCAATGGACTCCGGGGAGGCCATGGACAATCGGGTAAAGCTCGTTGCTATCGCGGTGCTTGTCATTGGCGCTGGCGTCGTGGCAGCACTTGTTTTGAACGGCGTTTGGCCCGGTCCCAGCGCCGCGGATCGGGAGCGGTCGAGGCTTCTTGCGGCCCAAGCGCAAACGCAGCTTCGGGGAGGTGATCAAGCCGCAGCGCTGCGTTCGCTGGACTCCGCCATTCGCGCCGCGCCTGACGACAGCGCGTTGCGCGCGCGTGCGTCGATCTACAGCGACCGCAACAATTTCGACGCCGCCGCGCGCGACATGGACAAGCTAATCGGCCACGGTGCCGCCACTGCCGCCGACTACGGCATGCGCTGCTGGCTTCGCGCTCATGGCGACGGACTGGACGGCGCACGCACCGATTGCGATCGCGCCATTGAGATGGATCCCTCGCTTTCCAGCGCCTATGGCAGCCGCGGTCTCGTTGGCTTGCGCCAGCATCGCTTTCGCGAAGCCTGGAATGATTTCAACGACGCCTTAAGCAAAGGCGGCAGCGACCAATGGGTGGCGTGGCGGGTCTTTGGCCGAGGCGTCGCCGCGTGGGGAAAGGGCGAGGCCGTCCAGGGCCGGCAGGACATCGAGATGGCGCTGCATGCCAACCCCGCTGTCGCCGCCCAATTCGCGCAATTTGGCGTTGGTCAGGACATCGTACGCTCATTCGACGACTCGACCTACGCTGCGGCGTCGAATCCGCGCTCGCTGGTCGACTTACAGGTATACCTGATCGTCTATCCGAACGGTGCCCATGCCACCGGCGCGCGCGCTCAGATCAACGAGATACTGACCTCGATTGCACAATCCGAGGCGGCTGGTCAGCGTACCGTTCCGGGCTTCTCACTCGGCCAATCCCGTGGCTCTGGCCCACAGGATGACAGCTTCGGCGCCATCGCCATCTCGCGTTCAACCTGGCATGTCGCCTTCGCGACCGATTATGCGAGCGCCGCCGAAGCTGAGCTTGCCGCCGCCAACGCCTGCAACAGCGCATCCGTGCATGACTGCGACGCCTACGCCTTCCGCAATGTGTGCGCCGCCTTGGCTCTTAGCGCACGCGAGCGGGCGAGGGGCATGGCGTGGTCATATGGACAGGACGAAGCGGTTGAGGGCGCCGTTGACCAATGTCGTGAGCATGGCGGCCATGCCTGTGTGCCTGTGCATTCGCAGTGTACGCCGACGCGTGCGAACGGCGTGGCGACCGCCATATTGCCGTAGTTACTGCGCCCCCGTCTTCAGCCGCTCACTCGCGCGCTGCTTGACACTTTCGCTGCGCAACTGTCCACAGGCGGCAAGAATATCGCGCCCGCGCGGCGTGCGGATGGGGGAGGAGTAGCCGGCGCGGTTGAGCACCTCGGCGAACTTTTCGATCGTCTCCCAATCCGAGCACTCGTATGGCGCACCGGGCCAAGGATTGAACGGGATCAAATTGATCTTGGCCGGAATGCCGGCAAGCAGCTTCACCAGCGCCTTGGCCTCCGGCAGTGAATCGTTGACACCCTTCAGCATCACGTATTCGAAGGTCACGCGCTTCGCGTTGCCGAGGCTCGGATAGGCTCGGATCGCCGCAAACAATTCCTCAAGATTGTACTTCTTGTTCAGCGGCACCAGCTGATTGCGCAACTCGTCATTGGTCGCGTGCAGCGAGATCGCCAGCATGGCGCCGGTGCGCTCGCCCAACTCCGCAATCTTCGGCGCAACTCCCGCGGTCGACACCGTGATCCGCCGGCGCGAGATCGAGATGCCGTCGCCGTCCGAAATAATGTCGATGGCGCTCGCCACATTGTCCAAATTGTAAAGCGGCTCGCCCATCCCCATGAAGACGATGTTGGTCAGCGCTCGATCTTCGTTTGAAGTTGGCCACTCGCCCAGCGCATCGCGCGCGATCATCACTTGCTGCACGATCTCGGCGGCGGAGAGGTTGCGCACCAGCTTTTGCGTGCCGGTGTGGCAGAACGTGCAGTTCAGCGTGCAGCCGACTTGGCTCGATACGCACAAAGCGCCCGAACGCCCAACATCCGGAATGAACACGCACTCCGCTTCCACGCCCGTTCCAAATCGGATCAGCCATTTGCGCGTGCCGTCTTGGGAAGTCTGCTGCGTTACGATTTCCGGACGTGCGAGCGTGTAGTGCTCCGCCAACGTCGCGCGCAGCTCCTTGGCGACATTCGTCATCTGCGAAAATTCAGTGACGCCGTAATGGTAGATCCAGCGCCACAGCTGCTCGGCGCGCATGCGCGCCTTGCCCGCGTCGACGCCTATGGCGACAAGCTTTTCGGCCAGTTCCTGCTTGGTCAGGCCGGCCAAAGAAGGAAGCGTTGAGGGCAGGGCGGATTGCACGCGCGGGTTATGGGGATCGCCGCGCGCGGGGACAATCCCTTTCGCTGATTGAGACAATGCTTGCGCTCTGGGTTTTGCGAGTTAGCCTCCGGCCCGCGTAAGCAAGGGAGGCGGGAAATGAAACCAGACGACGCAGCAGTAGGCTACGACCCAAGCGCGGTCTC
>JACQAC010000122.1 GCA_016195245.1 Pseudomonadota bacterium | reverse complement strand
CTCGCGCGCAATGGCCTCGATCGCTGAGCCTTCCCTGGCGCTGATGGCGATCGCTGCGAGTTCTTGCAGTGGACGGAGCGCTCGGTCCAACAACAGCTCACCGCGAAAGTGCGCGAGCGCCTTATTGGCGCCAAACCTTGAGGAGCGTCCGCCCGCCAACACAAGGCCGGCTGTGCATGCCTGAGGCGAAGAGGCGGGCTTCATTTCTCCGGCCGCGTCAAATCTTGAACCCAGGTGAGACCGCGGATCGCGTGTGGCCATCCAAGTGTTGTGACCGCGAGATAAGCGACGTGATGCAGCTCGTCGGCGGATAGACCTTCCGCGAGCGCGCGCCGCGTGTGCGAATGGGTGGCGCCTTCGGAATCTGAGGCGATCGCGAGAGCAAGGTTGATCAGACGTCGCGTCCGCGCGTCGAGGGGGCCCGCTGTGTTGGCTGCCTCGCCAAGGTTCTGCAGAGCACGCCAAAGTTCGGGCTTTTCCGTCGCAACGCGGCCGGCGGCGCTGGGCAGTTCGGTGAGCGTGGATGTGTTCGCCATCAGCAACTCCGCAAGAAATCAACTCAAGTCCCGACGGGGATAAGGGTCAATGGCGCTCAAGGGTAGGGGTATCATCGGCTGGTCGCGCGGTTCCATTCCGAGGACCAGATTTCGGCGTCAGCGTCGATTAATATGTCGCCCCCGCGCGGGGCGTGATTGTCAATGAGCGGGTCGGGTTTGGCCAAGGCTTCGAGGGCGCCTGGTTTGGCAATGTGAACGAGCGAGCCTTCCACTGTGACACCGTGGTCATGCAGCGCGGCGAAAGCACGGGAGAGATTTTCCGGCGTCATGCCGAGCAGTGATGCAAGAATGCGTTTCTCGAAGTGCAAGCGCACCGTCGAGCCAGCGTTATCTGAGGCTCGCAAGGCGAGAAGGTAGTTGGCAAGGCGTTCGACTCCGCCGCGCAGTTTGTGATTCTTGATCGTGCGCACCAGGCCGCGATAGCCGCCGGCGAGGTCTCGGGACACCGCTTGGGCGAAACGCGCGTCCAGGCGCATGGCCGTGCGAATGGCGTCGCCGGGTATCATCAGAAGTTCGCATCGTTCCAAGGTGCGCGCGGACATCAATGCCACGGTGTCGAGCACAACCGCGGCAAGGATGAAGGTGGAGACCGGGCGCAATATCGCGAGCACGGTCTCATGGTCATTCCAAGTGCCATGCAATTCGGCTTGGCCGTCGAGCAGCACGTAGAGAAAGTCCACGGGATCGCCTTCGAGGAGCAACATCGTGTGCGCGGGAAAGCGCTGCACGTGCGCCCCCGCTGTCGCTACGCGGAATGTCTCGGGCGCCGCATCTTGAAACAGCGGCAAGCTCTGGACTCGCTCCAAATCACCCGGGCGCACGCGATCGGAATCCTTCCTCCAAGCGCTCTTTGTTGGCGACTTCGAACGCGCTTGTAATTGATTTCCATCAAACGACACCTTCTGTGAGGTTCGTGACTTGATGATGGTCAAGTGATGAGCTGGGTGTAGATCAAATGGCGCATTTTCTTCCGAAAAAACCAGTGGCGAAGCGCATCCATTTTCGATGCGCGTGCGTGCTGGCTTGATGCAAATCAAACCAGACAGAAGGGAATTGAGGTTTGTAGGAGCCCAATCATCGTCGCACGGGGTTTCCCATGACGTCTCAAGGCCAAATCAAGCAAAAAGGCGCGCAAGCAGCGCTTTGGCTCAGCACGCTTTCATTCACTGCAAGTTTCGCAGTCTGGACGATCTTCTCGATCATCGGTTTGCAGATCAAACAGGATCTGGGACTCAGCGCGACGCAGTTTGGCCTACTCATTGGTACGCCAATCCTGACGGGATCGCTCATCCGTCTCGTTCTCGGTGTGTGGACCGACCAGCTCGGCGGGCGTGTTCTTTTCCCGCTGGTGATGCTGGCCGCGGCGCTCGCGACCTTCCTTCTCACCTTCGCTCACACCTATCCGCAATTCCTGATCGCGGCGCTCGGCGTGGGCATCGCCGGCGGGACTTTCGCAGTCGGCGTCACGTATGTTTCGAAATTCTTCGCGGCCGATAAGCAGGGGACAGCGCTTGGCGTGTTTGGCGCCGGCAACATAGGCGCCGCCGTTACAAAGTTCCTCGCGCCCTTCGTGCTGGTTGCGATGGGTTGGCAAGCCGTCGCGCAAATATGGGCGGCTGCGCTTGTTGTTATCGCGCTCATCTTCTTCCTATTCACCAAGGATGACCCTGAGCTGTTGGAGCGTCGCGCCAAAGGGATGAAACCGCGTTCGATGATTGAGCAATTCGCGCCGCTCAAGAACGTTCAGGTGTGGCGCTTCTCGCTCTACTATTTCTTCGTTTTCGGGGCGTTCGTAGCTTTGTCGCTGTGGCTGCCGGGATACCTGATCGGCGTCTATCATCTCGACATCAAGACTGCGGGCATGATGGCGGCGGCGTTTTCAGTGCCTGCCTCGCTCTTCCGGATCTATGGCGGACATCTGTCCGATCGTGTCGGTGCACGGCAGGTCATGTATTGGACCTTCCTGGTTGGGGCGCTCGCCACCTTCGTACTGTCGTATCCGCCGACAACCTACGTCATCGACGGCATTCATGGTCCGATAGACTTCAGGTTCGCAACGGGCCTCATCCCGTTCACCGTGATCTTGTTTGTACTCGGCTTCTTCATGAGTTTAGGCAAGGCCGCGGTCTACAAGCATATTCCGGTTTACTACCCGAAAGATGTCGGCGCTGTCGGCGGATTGGTTGGCATGATCGGCGGTCTCGGCGGCTTCGTGTTGCCCATCGCGTTCGGCGCGCTCAATGATCTAACCGGCGTATGGACCAGCTGCTTCATGCTGCTGTTCCTAATCGTCACTGGTTCGCTGGTGTGGATGCACTTCGCCATCCGTCAGATGGAGCGCGAAGCGGCGGGCGGCATTCTCGACAAGCTCCCGCAATTCCCGGAAATGCAGCCCATCCACGAGCCGGCCAAACATGGCCCGCGCGGCGCCGGCATGATCAACGATTGGCGTCCGGAGGACACCGAGTTCTGGAAGAATACCGGCAAAGCGATTGCCTCGCGAAACCTCTGGCTCTCGGTGCCGTCACTCTTCTTATCGTTTGCCGTCTGGATGGTGTGGTCCATCGTCGTCGCCAAACTGCCGCAAGTGGGCTTTCACTACACGACCGATCAGCTGTTCTGGCTCGCGTCCTTGCCGGGAATCTCGGGCGCCGCACTCCGGATCATCTACGCATTCATGGTCCCGGTGTTTGGCGGCCGACTCTGGACGACGCTCACCACGTGGTCGCTGCTTATCCCAGCGCTCGGGATCGGCTTTGCGGTGCAAAACCCGGACACGCCGTACTGGGTGCTGCTGGCCTTGGCGCTGGCATGCGGCTTAGGCGGCGGAAATTTTGCCAGCTCAATGTCGAATATCGGGTTCTTCTTTCCGAAATCCGAGAAAGGCAATGCGCTCGCACTCAACGCTGGGCTCGGAAACTTGGGTGTCAGCGCCATGCAGTTCCTGGTGCCGATCGCTATCACCAGCGCCGTCTTCGGCGCGCTCGGCGGGACAGGGCAAACAACCGCCGCTGGCGCCACGCTCTTTCTGCAAAACGCCGGCTTCATTTGGGTTCCATTCATAGTCGTGGCCGCGTTCATGTCTTGGTTTGGCATGAACGATCTGGCCACAGCGCGCGCTTCGTTTGCCGAACAGTCGGTGATCTTCACGCGCTCGCACAATTGGATCATGTGCTGGCTCTACACCGGAACCTTCGGCTCATTCATCGGCTTCTCGGCGGCGTTTCCGTTGCTGACCAGCACCGAGTTTCCCGCCGTCAACGCTCTTCAAATCGCGTTCCTAGGTCCGCTGGTGGGGGCGCTATCACGCTCCTTCACGGGTTGGGTGTCGGACCGCTGGGGCGGCGCGCGCGTGACGCTTGCCGTGTTCGCACTGATGATGGCCGGCACGATCGGCGTGATTTATTTCCTCGCCAACAAGACGGCGCCCGGCGCATTCACCGGCTTCTTTGCCTGCTTCATGCTGTTGTTCTTCGCGAGTGGCGTAGGCAACGCGTCGACCTTCCAGATGATCCCTGCGATCATGCGTAAGGAAATCGCACGTCTGATGCCGGCGCTCACCCAACCTGAGCAACAAAAACAAGCGGAGAAGGAAGCAGCGGCCATCACCGGCTTCACCTCGGCGATCGCCGCCTTCGGTGCGTTCTTCATTCCGAAGAGTTTCGGTCTGTCGATTTCCGCGACGGGCGGCGCGTCAACGGCGCTGATTGCGTTCCTCGTCTTCTATGTGTCGTGCCTTGTCATCACTTGGTTCGTCTATGTGCGTCGCGGCGGGCTCCTGTTCGACGTGGAAGACAAGGCGGCCGTCGCGTCATCGGCAGAGATCGCCGCGGAGTAGGGAATAGAATGAGCCACACACTCGATCGGCTGACCTTCTTCGCCCGCAAAACCGAAACGTTTTCGGGTGGTCACGGCGTCATGAATGACGAGGATCGCTCCTGGGAGGAAGCCTATCGCCGTCGTTGGCAACACGACAAGATTGTGCGTTCAACGCACGGCGTAAACTGCACCGGTTCATGCTCGTGGAAGATCTACGTCAAAGGCGGCATCGTCACTTGGGAGACGCAGCAGACGGACTATCCGCGGACGCGGCCTGATCTTCCAAACCACGAGCCGCGCGGCTGTGCGCGTGGCGCCTCCTACTCGTGGTACCTCTATTCCGGCAACCGTGTGAAATACCCGATGGTGCGCGGGCGCCTCATCAAGCTCTGGCGCGAGGCGCGCGCGCGGCTGTCGCCGGTGCAGGCTTGGGCGTCGATCGTCGAAGATGCGGCTAAGCGCAAGTCTTACACCTCGATGCGCGGCGCAGGCGGCTTGGTGCGTTCGACCTGGGACGAAGTCACCGAGATGATCGGCGCCGCCAACGCCTACACCGTGAAGAAGTACGGCCCCGACCGCGTGTTCGGCTTCTCGCCGATTCCTGCGATGTCGATGATCTCCTATGCGGCCGGCGCGCGCTACCTGCAGCTGCTCGGCGGCGTCTGCGGCTCATTCTACGATTGGTATTGCGATCTGCCGCCGGCTTCACCGCAAACCTGGGGCGAACAAACGGACGTGCCGGAGTCCGCCGACTGGTACAATTCGGGCTTCATCCTGGTGTGGGGATCGAACGTCCCCCAGACGCGCACGCCAGATGCGCACTTCTACACCGAAGTCCGCTATAAGGGCGCCAAGTCAGTCGTGATCTGCCCTGACTACTCAGAGGCGTCGAAGTTCGCCGACCTGTGGCTTTCGGTAAAGCAGGGGACGGACGCCGCGCTCGCCATGGCAATGGGCCATGTCGTGCTCACGGAATTCCATCGCGATCGCAAGGTTCCTTACTTCCAGGACTACGTGCGCCGTTACACGGACATGCCGCTGCTGGTTCGGCTTGCGAAGAAGAATGGCAAGTACGTTCCGGAGCGCCTGCTGCGCGCGTCTGACTTAGACGACGCGCTAGCGCAGGACAACAACCCGGACTGGAAAACGATCGGTATCAACGAAGCAACAGGTCAACTGTGCGTACCGACGGGATCGATCGGCTTCCGCTGGGGCGAGCAAGGCAAGTGGAATCTTGAAGAGAAGGACGCCGGTGGCGCTGAAGTGAAGCTACGCGTCGGCCTCAAGGGCGCGCATGACGATGTCGTAGATGTGCTGTTTCCGTACTTTGCCGGTTCTGCGGCGAACGGCTTTGCATCGACGGATCATCCTGACACGCTGATGCGCCGCGTTCCGGTAAAGCGCTTGCAATTGAAAGACGGCGAGACGTTCGTCGCCTCGGTCTATGATCTTTTCCTCGCCAACTATGGCGTCGATCAGGGTTTCGGCGGCGATCACATGCCGAAATCCTACGACGACTTGGAGCCGTACACGCCGGCGTGGGCGGAGAAGATCACCAGCGTTAAGGCCGAGCAAACAATCGCGGTCGCGCGCGGTTTTGCGAGCAATGCCGAGAAGACCAATGGCCGCTCGATGGTCATCATCGGCGCGGCGATGAACCATTGGTATCACATGGACATGAACTATCGCGGGGTGATCAATCTCCTCGCGATGTGCGGCTGCATCGGCCAATCCGGCGGCGGCTGGTCACACTATGTGGGCCAAGAAAAGTTGCGTCCGCAGACGGGCTGGGCGCCGCTTGCATTTGCGCTCGATTGGGCGCGCCCGCCGCGGCAGCAGAACTCGACGAGCTTCTTCTACGCACATACCGACCAGTTCCGCTACGAAACGCTCGACGTGAAGGAAATCTTGTCACCCACCGCGCCGGACGGCGATTGGGGCGCGACCTTTATCGACTACAACGCCAAAGCCGAACGCATGGGCTGGCTGCCGTCGGCGCCAGCGTTGAAAGTCAATCCGCTCGACGTCGCGAAGGCCGCGGAGCGCGAGGGCGTCGATCCGCGCGAGTACACAACGCGCGAACTCAAGTCCAAGCGACTCGAAATGAGCTGCATGGACCCCGATCATCCCGACAATTGGCCGCGCAACATGTTCGTGTGGCGCTCGAACTTGCTTGGCTCGTCGGGGAAGGGTCACGAATATTTCCTGAAGCACTTCCTGGGCGCATCGAATGGCGTGCTGGGCAAAGACCTCGGCGAAACCGGTCGGCGCAAGCCCGTCGACGTAACGTGGCGCGAAGAGGGACCGGAAGGAAAGCTCGATCTGCTCGTTACCATCGATTTCCGCATGTCGACGACCGCCGTCTACAGCGACATCGTGCTGCCGACCGCGACGTGGTACGAGAAGAACGATCTCAACACCTCCGATATGCATCCCTTCATTCACCCGCTCACTGCGGCGGTGGATCCCGCGTGGGAGTGCCGTTCCGACTGGGACATCTTCAAGTCGATCGCCAAGGCGTTCTCGGAGGTGTGCCCGGAAGTCCTCGGTGTCGAGAGAGACGTGGTGCTGACGCCCATTCAGCACGACAGCGCCGCTGAGATGGCGCAGCCCTTCGACGTTAAGGACTGGTGGAAAGGCGAATGCGACCTGATCCGCGGCAAGACCGGGCCGCAAATCAGCGTGATCGAACGCGACTACCCCAATCTCTATCGCCGCTTCACCTCGCTTGGCCCGCTGATGGCCGAGGTTGGTAACGGTGGCAAAGGCCTTGCGTGGAACACCGAACACGAGGTCGCGCACCTGAAGGCGCTCAACGGCGAAGTGCGCGATGGCCCGACCCAAGGCTTGGCAAAAATCGAGAGCGAGATCGACGCCTGCGAAACCATCCTCATGCTGGCGCCGGAAACTAACGGCGAAGTTGCCGTGAGATCGTGGGAGTCGCTCACCAAACAAACCGGGCGCGAGCACGCGCATTTGGCGCTGCCGAAGGAAGACGAGAAGATTCGCTTCCGCGATATCGTCGCTCAGCCGCGCAAGATCATCTCCTCGCCGATCTGGTCCGGTATCGAGAGCGAGCACGTTTGCTACAACGCCGGCTGGACCAATGTTCACGAGCTCATTCCCTGGCGCACGCTCACCGGGCGTCAGCAGCTTTACCAGGACCACCTCTGGATGCGTGCCTTCGGTGAGGGGCTTTGCGTCTACAAGCCGCCTGTTGATCTGAAAACGATTGCACCCGTTCACAATCGCCACTCCAACGGCGAGACCGAGATCGTGCTCAACTGGATCACGCCGCACCAAAAGTGGGGCATTCATTCCACGTATTCCGACAATCTGCTGATGCTCACGCTCAACCGCGGCGGGCCAGTCGTGTGGGTGTCGGAAAGGGACGCTGCGCGAGCCGGCATTAAGGACAATGACTGGATCGAGTGCTTCAACGCCAACGGCGCACTAACCGCGCGCGCCGTGGTCTCGCAACGCGTGCGCGAAGGCATGGCGCTTATGTATCACGCGCAAGAGAAGATCGTGAACACGCCAGGTTCGGAGATCACCAAACTTCGCGGCGGTATCCACAATTCCGTGACGCGCACCGTCCTGAAGCCAACGCATATGATCGGCGGTTACGCGCAGCAAAGTTACGGCTTCAATTACTACGGAACCGTAGGTTCGAACCGCGATGAATTCGTGATCATGCGCAAGATGACCAAGGTCGATTGGCTGGAAGAGCCGTTGTCGCAAACGGAGGCCAGCCGATGAAAATCCGCGCTCAGATCGGCATGGTGCTCAACCTCGATAAGTGCATCGGCTGCCACACCTGTTCCGTGACTTGCAAGAATGTTTGGACCAATCGAGAAGGCGTCGAATACGCCTGGTTCAACAACGTCGAAACCAAACCTGGCGTCGGCTATCCGCGCGATTGGGAGAACCAAAAGCGCTGGAATGGTGGTTGGGAGCGCACCAAAGGCGGCAAGCTGCAGCCAAAGATGGGGCCGAAGTGGCGGATCCTCGCCAAGATTTTCGCCAATCCCGATCTTCCTGAAATCGACGATTACTATGAGCCCTTCGATTTCGACTACGCGCATCTGCAGGACGCGCCGGAGATGAAGACGTTTCCCACGGCGCGTCCGCGTTCAAAAATTTCCGGCCAACGCATGGAAAAGATCGAGTGGGGACCGAACTGGGAAGAAATTCTGGGCGGAGAGTTTTCCAAGCGCTCGAAGGACTACAATTTCGAGAACGTGCAGAAGGACATTTACGGCCAGTTCGAAAACACTTTCATGATGTACCTGCCACGGCTGTGTGAGCACTGCCTCAATCCAGCATGTGTCGCGGCGTGTCCATCTGGCGCCATCTATAAGCGCGAGGAAGATGGCATCGTCCTGATCGATCAGGACAAGTGCCGCGGTTGGCGCATGTGCGTGTCGGCATGCCCGTACAAGAAGATTTATTACAATTGGTCGAGCGGCAAGTCGGAAAAATGCACGTTCTGTTATCCGCGCATCGAATCCGGTCAGCCGACGGTTTGTTCCGAGACCTGCGTTGGCCGCATACGCTATCTTGGCGTCTTGCTCTACGACGCGGATCGCATTGAAGAAGCCGCGAGCGCTGACGAGAAGGACCTTTATCAGGCCCAGCTCGACGTGTTCCTAAATCCGAAGGATCCCGAGGTCGTTCGTCAAGCGCGCGACGATGGCGTGCCGGACGCGTGGATCGACGCGGCTCGCCGCAGCCCTGTCTACAAGATGGCCGTCGACTGGCGCGTCGCATTCCCGCTGCACCCTGAATATCGCACGCTGCCAATGGTTTGGTACGTGCCGCCGCTGTCGCCGATTCAGTCGGCGGCGTCACTCGGCGCCATCGAGCACGACGGCGTTATGCCGGATGTGAAGAGCCTGCGCATTCCGGTAAAGTATCTGGCGAACCTGCTGACCGCTGGCGAAGAAGCGCCGATCATCGCCGGGCTGGAACGCATGTTGGCGATGCGCGCTTACATGCGCGCCAAGACGATCGAAGGGGTGATTGATCGCGCCGTTGCCGCGCGCGTCGATCTCACTGCCGAGGCGATCGAGGACATGTATCATGTGATGGCAATCGCCAACTACGAAGACCGCTTCGTCATTCCGACAACGCACCGCGAAGGCGCGGAGGACGCCTATCATCTTCGCGGCTCGTGCGGCTTCAGCTTTGGCAATCAAGCTTCGGGCGGCCGATCCGAACTTGGGTTATTTGGTCCGACAAAAAGGCATCTCGCCAACAACCCCGTGGACAGGAGTTGATCATGTTGGCGACTTATCGCGCTCTTTCTCTGCTCTTGCGCTATCCGACGCCGAACGTGATGGATGTGGCGCCCGTGGCGTTGACTGCGCTTCGGGCGGAGGGCCTGTTGCCTGCCGCGATGGTGCAACGACTTGCCGGGTTGTCGGATGATCTTGCCTCCTCCGACACGTACGAAGCCCAAGCGCGTTACGTCGATTTGTTCGATCGTACGCGCTCGTTGTCATTGCATCTCTACGAGCATGTCCACGGCGAAAGCCGTGATCGCGGCCAAGCCATGGTTGAGCTTCTCAAACTCTATTCGAGTCACGGGCTCGAGCTAACGGCCAAAGAGCTGCCCGATCACTTGCCTGTGTTCTTAGAGTTTTTGGCTACCCAGCCGAAGGAAGTGGCGGCGGCGTTGCTGGGGCAGGCGGCCCATGTGATTGAGGCGATCAGGGAGCGTTTGAAGAAGCGCAACTCGCCCTATTCGTCCGCGTTCGACGCGTTGGTGTATCTCGCGCAGGAAGGTCGCGATGAAGAAGCGCTGAAAGCGCTGCTGCGCGAGCCGGACGACGATCCGAACAATCTCGAGGCGCTCGATCGCGCGTGGGCGGAAGAACAGGTCACATTCGGGCCGGACAGGGTCGGCTGCCCCAAAGCGGCAGCGATGCTTAAGGACATCGGGGAGAAGAGTGCATGAGACGCAGTGCAAGCCTTCGGGTGTTGAGCGTAGCGCTGGGCGCGATGGGCGCGGCGTGGATGCTGTGTGCGCCAGCGTCAGCGCAAACGACTCCGAACTCGGGTCATTGGATAGTAGATACCCGTCTCCGTTATGAAGGCGTCTCTCAAGACGGCGTTGCTGATGCGGATGCGCTCACATTTCGCGCCAGGCTCGGCTACGAGACACAAGCCTATTATGGCGTGCGCGGGCTGATCGAAGCTGAGGGCGTCGGTCATCTCAACAATGACTTCAACGATGGCGTCAATGGCCACACCACATACGCAACCGTGCCGGACCCAGAAGCATTCGAGCTCAATCGCCTGCAGTTGGCGTGGAGCGGCGAACATAGCGCGAAGGCGACAATCGGGCGCCAACGCATCATTCTCAACAATGCGCGCTTTATCGGTAACGCCGGCTTTCGCCAAAATGAGCAAACCTTCGACGCGCTGCGCCTAGAGGCGCATCCGTTATCGCACTTGGGTCTCACCTATGCTTATCTCGACAATATCTATCGCACGCCGGGTAATCGCAGTCCGCAATACCGCTGGCGCAGCAACTCGCATGTCATCCAAGCCGACTTGGATGGCGCCTATGGCAGATTGAGCGGGTATGCGCTGTTGCTCGATTTCGCCAATGCGCGGGCCCAATCGAGCAAAACCTACGGCCTGCGCTGGCAAAAGGACTGGAGCCTTGGCGCCAACAATGTTCGCCTCACACTAGAGGCCGCCCGCCAAAGCGATTACGCCAACAGCCCGTCGCAGTTCGAGCTGGGCTACCAACTGGGGGAACTTGGCGTTCGCCACGGCCAGTTTGGCGCAACGCTTGGCGGCGAGCGGCTTGAAGGCAATGGCGTGCGTGGGTTTTCAACGCCGCTCGCCACTTTGCACGCGTTTCAGGGCTGGGCTGATGTGTTCGTAAACACGCCGTCGGATGGAATCCGCGATCTCTATCTCACAGCCACATACAACACGCACCCGTGGCCGGCGGCACAGCCAGTAGCGCTGATGCTCTCCGCACACAGCTTCACGGATGATAGCGGTGGTCGCGATTTCGGGAGCGAACTCGACGCTTCAGTGCGCTTCACGCTCACGCCGCGCGCATCGCTCGAAGTGGCGGGGGCAACGTTCAACGGCGACGACTCACGCTTTGCGGACCGCGACAAGCTTTGGGTGTCGCTCGAATACAGGCTCTGAGGACTATCAATGGATTGGCTTAATCAGGCGCTGTTTGGATACTACCCCTA
Organism: Pseudomonadota bacterium; assembly: GCA_016195245.1. Classification (GTDB taxonomy): domain Bacteria; phylum Pseudomonadota; class Alphaproteobacteria; order Caulobacterales; family Aquidulcibacteraceae; genus Vitreimonas. The sequence continues at coordinate 4,427 of JACQAC010000122.1, read as the reverse complement.
TCTGGCGCTCACGGTGCTCGCCACCGGATGCGTGCTGCGCTTCGACCGCGAACAGTATACCTGGCGCACGGGTTCATCGCAGCTCCTTCGGCGCAAACAATTGGTGCTAGGGTCTATTCTGTTTCACCTCGGCATTCTGGCGATCTTCGCTGGTCACTTTGTCGGTCTTCTCACGCCGATCGTTGTTTGGGAAACGTTGGGGGTGCCGCACAGCGCCAAGCAGATGTTGGCCATAGTCGCGGGTGGTAGCGCCGGCCTGTTGTGCTTGGCGGGAGGCCTCCTCTTGCTTCACCGGCGTCTATTCGATCCGCGGATCCGCGCCAATTCGAGTTTCGGGGACACCGCGATACTCGTGCTGCTCATGGCGCAGTTGTTGCTGGGTTTGTCGACCATTCCGATCTCGCTTCAGCACAGCGACGGCAGCGAGATGTTGAAGTTCATGAATTGGGCGCAAAGCGTTTTCACGTTCCGCGCGGGCGCAGCCGATCTTATCGCGGATGCATCACCGGTGTTCAAAGCGCACATTACGCTCGGCCTCACAATCTTGTTGGTGTTCCCGTTCACGCGCCTGGTACATATGCTGTCCGCGCCGGTCTGGTATCTGAACCGCCGCGGCTGGCAGATTGTGCGCTCCAAGCACCTCGCGGTTGAACGGAGTGTGCGATGAAGCACACCTTGATCAATGCGCCGGCGCCGGAACCGAGAGCGTTTTCCGGCTGCTCGCAGGCGCCGGCGCCAGCACTCCGACGGGATGCCAGCGCGCCGCCGATCTTCGTGAATGGCGTGGAGATTCCCGAAAGCGACATCGCTCGAGAAGCTCAAAACCATGTTGCAGCGTCCGGCGCGGAGGCGCGCGCTGCCGCAGCCAATGCGCTGATCATCCGTACTCTGCTCATCGAACGTGGACGCGCTCTGGGACTTGATCCCACGCTGAAGACCGATGGCCAAGATCGGGAGGAGACAACCGAGGAGGCGTTGGTGCGGGCGGTGCTCGATGCAGAAGTCGTGACCGCAGAGCCAAGCGAGGCGGAATGCCGTCGCTATTATGCCGGCGCGGAGGGTCGCTTCAGGGCGCCTGAACTTTACGAGGCCTCGCACATCCTGTTTGAAGGTGAAAGCGCGGAGCGGCGAGCGCATGATGCAATCGCGCAGCTTCAGGCAGGCGCCTCGTTTACGGATCTGGCCCGTTTGCATTCCGCGTGTCCAACCGCGGCGCAGGGCGGGTCTCTCGGTCAATTGACGCGCGGTGATCTGGCCGCTGAGGTGGAAGACGCGTTGATGGAGCTTCGGAGTGGCGCGGTCGGCGCGACCCCGGTGCGCACGCGTCACGGCTGGCATGTTGTTCGGCTCGATCACCGAATTCCGGCACGCATTCTGCCCTTTGAAGTGGCGGCGCCGGCTATTCGTGAAACGCTTCGCGCGCATGGCTGGGTCGCGGCTGCCGCGCGCTACATCGACAAGCTGGGCCGCACTGCTTCTATCGAAGGGGCGGTCTTACGTTTGGGAGGCGGCGGCAATGGCTAAGAGCGTCGCGCTCGGGGATTTGCTGGCGTTCTCACGTTCTTCCAGCGCCGACATTCGAGCTTGGCTGAAAGACGCCAATTCCACACTTGCCGAGCGAGTTGATGCCCAGGCAACCATGCGCGGCGAGAGTGTCGCCCAATTTGTCCGTATCGCTGTGGCGGATTTTATGGCCGAGGCCGATGAAGAGGCGTGGGCTAGCCTGATGTCAGCCCTGCGCAACGCAACCGATCCCGGCGCGGCTTGCCTTGAAACAATGACGGAGTTCCGGATCACGATGGAGCTTGCCGCATGAACACCGGCATGCACGACGTTACCGAGGCGGCGCGGCAGGTGACGCCGCACGATCCCATCGAATTCATGCTTGCGGAGCATCTCAACCACCGTCGCATGTGCAAGGCGCTTGAGCGGCTCGCGGCGATGACCGAGTTCGATGCCACACCGATCACAGCGATGGTCGACTACATCCGCTTCGACCTCACGCTGCACATAATTGACGAAGAGGAAGATTTCTTCCCCTTGCTGCGAACGAGGTGCTTGCAAGATGATGATATTGATGCCGTGCTCGCGCGGCTAAGCACCGATCACGAGACAGACAAGGCGTTGTCGGCGCAGGTGCGCGACATGCTCAACGCCTGCCTGATACTGCGCAAACCTCCCAGGGTCATAGATGGCGCCGTCGAGGCGCTAATGGCATTTGCCACTAACGAGCGCCGCCACTTGGCGCTGGAGAATGCGGTGATCATTCCAATCGCCCGCCGCCGATTTACCGCTGAGGATCTAAAGATGCTCAGTCGCCGTTTGTTGGCGCGACGCCGCCGGCTCGGCGGGGAAAGCTGAACATATTTCCCGCCGGCGACCAGCTATGAACACTTGGAATGCCCGCACTCAAGGCATTTGTCGCAGCCTTCGCTGCGAACAAGCGCGGCCGCGCCGCATTTGGGGCAAGCGCGCGGTTTGGGGCTCGTCGCCGTCGCCACAATCGGCTGCGTTACGAAAGCATCAGCATCGAGATGGCGCTGAATGACATCGCCAATCGCCGCTAGCAGAGACGGGACATAGCGCCCGCCCATCCAGGAGCCGCCGCGCGGGTCGAACACCGCTTTCAATTCTTCGGCGACGAAGCGCACGTCGCCGCCGCGTCGAAAAACAGCTGAAATCATGCGTGTTAGCGCAAGCGTCCACGCATAGTGCTCCATGTTCTTGGAATTGATGAACACCTCGAACGGGCGGCGTTTGCCGTCTTCCTCCACATCATTGATGGTGATGTAAACGGCGTGCTCGCTCTCCGGCCATTTAATCTTGTAGGTGGAACCGACGAGCGTGTCTGGCCGCGCCGCAAGCGTGACCTCCTTGCGCTCCGGCTCGGGCGCGGCGGCGACCGAGAGGATCGAACCTGTCACCGCGTTGGGCCGATAGGTGGTGCAACCCTTACAGCCCAGATCGTAGGCGCGGACGTAGATGTCGGCGAACTCCTCAAAGCTAATGCCTTCTGGGCAATTGACGGTTTTTGAAATGGAGCTGTCGATGAATTCCTGCGCCGCCGCTTGCATGTCGAGGTGCTCGCGCGGCGAAAGCGTCTGAGCGCTGACGAAGCTGTGCTCGGGGAGTGCATCATTGCCTTTCAGTTTGCGCCACAGGGCGTAGGCATAATCTTCAACATCCTCTTCGACATAGGAATTGTCGGACTGGCGCCGTTTGCGGCGGTAGCTGAATGCAAATACAGGCTCGATGCCCGATGAGGTATTTCCGGCCAAGAGCGAGATGGTGCCGGTGGGCGCGATGGTGGTGAGACAGCCATTGCGCATGCCGTTCGCCTCGATTAGCGCGCGCACATCGGGATCGAGCGACTTGAGCATTGGCCGATCAAGCATGGCGCGGTCATAGAGTGGAAAGGCGCCTTTCTCAGCCGCCAGTTCCGCTGAAGCGCTGTAAGCGGCGTCACGGATGGTCTTGAGCCACGAGCGTGTCAACGCCAAGCCATCGCGGGCGCCGTATCTCGCGCCGCAGAAAATTAGCGCGTCGGCGACACCAGTTACGCCCAAGCCTATCCGCCGCTTCGCCTTGGCCTCTCCTTCCTGCGCTTCCAGCGGATAGCGCGAAATGTCGATGATGTTGTCCAGCAGCCGCACCGCCGTCGTCGTCAGGTCGGTGAGCCGCTTTTCATCAAGGATGGCGTTCTGCTCGAAGGGGCGTTCTACAAGGCGAGCCAGATTGATTGAGCCAAGCAAGCACGCGCCATAAGGGGGGAGCGGTTGCTCGCCGCAGGGATTGGTCGCCGATAAGCTTTCGCAATAGGCGAGGTTGTTGGCCGAATTGATGCGGTCGATGAAGATGACGCCGGGCTCTGCTACATCATAGGTCGCGCGCATCAATTTGGCCCAGAGCTCGCGCGCCTTCACCATGCGTTGGACCACGCCGCCAAACTGAAGCGGCCAATCCTGGTCCGCGGCGAGCGCCGCCATAAAGGCGTCGGTGACGAGCGCCGAGACGTTGAAATTCCGCAGCCGAGCCGCGTCGCGCTTTGCGTCGATGAACGCTTCGATGTCAGGATGGTCGATCCTAAGGCAGGCCATCATGGCGCCGCGGCGCTGGCCGGCCGACATCACTGTCCTGCACATCGCATCCCACGCGTCCATGAAGGAGAGCGGGCCGGAGGCCTGAGCGCCCACGCCACGCACCGGCGCCCCGGCTGGTCGAATGGTGGAAAAATCCATGCCCACCCCGCCACCTTGCTGCATGGTGAGCGCGGCTTCGCGAAGATGTTCGAAGATGCCGTTCAAATTGTCGGGGATCGTCCCCATCACGAAGCAATTGAATAGAGTCACCGCGCGTCCGGTGCCTGCGCCAGCAATAATTCGGCCCGCGGGAAGAAACTTGAAGTCCTGGAGCGCGCCTTCGAAGCG
>JACQAC010000121.1 GCA_016195245.1 Pseudomonadota bacterium | reverse complement strand
TCGAGGCGGCGCGAGAACACGCGGAACGGCATGGCGGCGGCACTATTTTCTTCGCCAATCTTGGCACACTCGCGCAGTCCGGACCACGCGCGCAGTTCGCGCGCAATCTGTTCGCGTCGGGAGGCATTAGCGCGGCTTGCGAGGAGACCGAGTTCAAATCCCGTGACGACATGGTCCATGCACTGCGCAAGAGCGGTGCGCAGGCCGCGGTGATTTGCGGAACCGACGCCGCGTACGCGGAAGAAGCGGAAAACGCGGCGCAGCGGCTGAAGGCGGCGGGCGCGGAATGGGTCGTGCTCGCCGGACGGCCGGGCGAAAGCGAAGCGAAGTTGCGCGCTGCGGGTGTCGATCAGTTCGTGTTTGCCGGCGACGACGCATTAATCGCACTCACGCGGCTGCACAGCGCACTGGGGATCGGCACATGACCGAACGCGCGCCCGATCCGATGACACGCGATGTCTGCCGCGTGGGCCGAAGCGGACGCCAACGCGCCGTGCTGCTCGGATTTGGACTTGGCGGGCTCTTGTTGGTCGGCTCCTTCGTCGCCACCGCCGCGGGTTGGTGGACGCCCTGGGCGGGCCAGTACGTGCAAGGCATCGACGTCTCTGCCCATCAAGGCCGCATCGATTGGGATGCGTTGGCGCGCGCCGATGTGCGTTTCGCGTACATCAAGGCGAGCGAAGGCGCGACGTTCGTCGATCCGCGCTTCGCGGCAAACTGGCGCGACGCCGGCCGCACCGGCGTTCGCCGCGGCGCGTATCATCGCTTCTCGCTCTGCCGATCCGCCGCCGCCCAAGCAGCGAACTTCACCCGCACGGTTCCGCGTGCCGGCGATGCACTGCCGCCGGCGGTGGATGTCGAGAATTTTCAGGATTGCGCCTCACGCACTGCCGTCGCGCAGATTGAGGAGTTCTTGAACACCGTCGAGGCGCATTATGGTGCGCGACCGATCCTCTACGTGACGCGCCAATTCCACGATGCGCACGAACGCGACTTCCCCCACGAGCGCTTCTGGATTCGCAGTTTGTACGCGCCGCCCGAATTCCGCCGCGCCGATTGGGTGATCTGGCAGCACCACAATCACGCGACGCGCCCGGGGATCGACGCGCCGGTGGATTTAGACGCCTTCCGTGGCGATGAGGCCGCACTCGCTCGCTTCGCGCGGACACGGGAGCCCACGACGTGAGCCCGCTTATCGCCTGGCCGCCCCTATCCGCGCAAACAATCGCCGCGCTGCAGCGGCTTGAGACCGCGACTGACTTCTCGACGGTACTCGACGACCACGCTTTTGTGGAGGATGTAGCCCGGCAGCGTTCGCTTCCGTCGCTTCTCGTCATGCTTCCAGGCGCCGGTCTTTATGCATTGCTCTATGGCGGCGCCCAACTCTTAGGTTGGCTGCGCGGGCCCGCCTTCTTCGTCAACCTCGGTTGGATGCTGATCATCGTTGCCGCAGGACTTGGCTCCAACTTTATCCGCGGCGAACAAGCTGCCAAGGACGAAGCCCGCATCGGGAAAGCGCTCAGCAAATGGCGAATGGAATCGGAAGCGCGACTCCCATGACGCTGCCCGACTTCGCCAACCTCCCGCTGGACACGGCGAGCGCCAAACACGGTGGCCCCGACGGAAGCGGCGAGCCGTGGCTGACGCCGGAAGGCATCGCGGTGAAGTCCGCCTACTCCGCAAATGATCGTGCGGACCTGGATTTCGTTGACGGCTTCCCCGGTCTCGCGCCATTCGGGCGCGGGCCGTACCCAACCATGTACGTGCAGCAGCCTTGGACCATCCGCCAATACGCGGGTTTCTCCACGGCGGAAGACTCTAACGCCTTCTATCGTCGCAATCTCGCGCACGGTCAGAAGGGCCTCTCGATCGCTTTCGATCTGGCGACGCATCGCGGCTACGATTCCGATCATCCCCGCGTCGTCGGCGACGTCGGTATGGCCGGCGTCGCGATCGACTCCATCCTCGACATGCGCACGCTGTTCAACGGCATTCCGCTCGATCAGATGAGCGTGTCGATGACCATGAACGGCGCGGTGTTGCCGATCATGGCGCTCTATATCGTTGCTGGCGAAGAACAGAACGTGGCGCACGCCAAGCTCTCCGGCACCATCCAGAACGACATCCTCAAAGAATTCATGGTGCGGAACACTTTTATCTATCCGCCAAAGCCGTCGATGCGGATCGTCGGCGACATTTTCGCTTACACCGCCGCCGAGATGCCGAAGTTCAATTCGATCTCGATCAGCGGCTATCATATGCAGGAGGCCGGCGCGACGGCCGACCTTGAGCTTGGCTACACACTGGCGGATGGTGTCGAATATGTGCGCGCCGGACTTGCTGGCGGACTGGACATCGATAAATTCGCGCCGCGCCTCTCCTTCTTCTGGGGCATCGGCATGAACCCGTTCATGGAGATCGCCAAACTCCGCGCAGCGCGTCTGCTCTGGACGAAGCTAATGCGCCAGTTCGCGCCGAAGGATCCGCGATCGCTAGCGCTGCGCGCGCATTGCCAGACGAGCGGCTGGTCGCTCACCGCGCAAGATGTTTACAACAACGCCGTGCGCACGTGCGTCGAAGCAATGGCGGCCGCGTACGGCGGCACACAATCTCTGCACACCAACTCGCTCGACGAAGCGCTCGCATTGCCGACCGACTTCTCCGCGCGTATCGCGCGCAACACGCAGATCCTTCTGCAAAGCGAAGCCGGTGTGACGCGCCCCGCCGACCCGTGGGGCGGCTCCTATTATGTGGAGCGCCTCACAGCCGATTTGGCGGCCAAAGCCTGGACGCACATCGAGGAAATCGAGAAGCTTGGCGGCATGGCGCAGGCCATCGATCAAGGCCTGCCAAAAGCGCGCATCGAAGAAGCCGCCGCGCGCACGCAAGCGCGCATCGATACGGGACATCAAACCATCGTCGGCGTGAACAAATATCAGCTTACCGAGCAAGAAGATGTGCCCGTGCTCAAGGTCGACAATGCCAAGGTGCGTGCGATGCAGCTGGAGAAGTTGAAGCGATTGAAGGCGGAGCGGAAGCAAAGCGAAGTCGACGCGGCGTTGGAGGCCCTGGAGGGCGCGGCGCGCGAAGCCGAACGTGTAACACCCGCCCCACAACGAAGCACCCCAACGGCGCAGCGCTCCGCCAATCTGCTCGATCTCGCTGTCAAAGCTGCGCGCGCCAAGGCCACCGTTGGCGAAATGTCGGCGGCGCTAGAGCGCGGCTGGGGCCGCCACCAGCCGCCCATCCGGCTCGTCACGGGCGTCTTTTCGCGCGAAGCCGGCAACGACCCCGCCGTCGAACGCGCGCGCCAAAGTGTGCATGCGTTCGAGGAAGCCGAAAGCAAGCGGCCGAAAATTCTGGTCGCCAAGATGGGCCAGGATGGACACGATCGCGGACAGAAGGTGGTCGCCAGCGCCTTCTCCGATCTCGGCTTCGACGTGGAAATCGGTCCGCTGTTTGCGACGCCGGAGGAAGTGGCGGATCAAGCCATCTCCAGCGGCGTGCACATCGTCGGCGTGTCATCACTAGCCGCTGGACATCTAACTTTGACACCTGCGTTGCGCGCAGCGCTTGTGGACCGCGGACGCCCCGACATTATGATCGTCATCGGGGGCGTCATCCCGCCCGAGGATATCGGCACGCTGAAAGAAATGGGCGCCGCCGCCGTCTACCCGCCGGGCGGCGCCATCGCGGACATAGCGCAAGACTTGCTCAGCGCGCTGAACCAAAAGCTCGGCTACGCGCAGCCTCCGCGCGCTTAAGCATGGCCGATCTCACCGCCGCCCGCGAAACGTTGCGCCGCGTCTTTGGCCACGCCGATTTCCGCGGCCTGCAAACCGACATCATCAGCGAAGTACTCGATGGCCGCGATGTCATGGCGGTGCTGCCGACCGGCGGCGGCAAAAGCTTCTGCTACCAGATTCCCGCGATGCTGCGCCTCGGCGTCGGCTTGGTGATTTCGCCGCTGATCGCGTTGATGGCGGACCAAGTCGCAGCGCTACGTGCGGCCGGCGTTGCCGCGGCGAGACTGGATTCAACACTCGCTGCCTCAGATCGGCGTGAACATCTGGATGCAGCGCGCGAGGGCAATCTGGATCTCCTCTATATCTCGCCCGAGGGGCTATTCGCGCCGGGCTTTCTTGATTTCCTCCAACAATGCCCGCTGGCGCTGATCGCCATCGACGAAGCCCACTGCGTAAGCCAATGGGGTCACGACTTCCGCCCGGACTATCGCGCGCTGGGCCGACTGGCGGAGCTGTTTCCCCGCGCGCCGCGCATGGCCGTGACAGCCACCGCCGATCTTAAAACTCAAGCCGACATCCGCACGCAGCTCAAACTCGAAGACGCCAAGAGTTTCATCGCCTCGTTCGACCGTCCGAACCTGGCTCTCGCCGCCGAGCGCAAGAGCACAAAGCCACAAGACCGCATTTTCGATCTGGTTCGCGCCCGGCGCGGCAAGTCCGGCATCATCTATGCAGCGACGCGCGATCACGTCGAGAAGATCGCGGCGAACCTAGCCGAAGTGAATGTTCCGGCGCTCGCCTATCACGCCGGACTCGACGCCCAAATTCGCGCCAACCGCCAGCACCGGTTTCAGGAGGAAGACGATGTGGTGATGGTCGCGACCATCGCCTTCGGCATGGGCGTCGACAAACCCAATGTGCGCTACGTCATTCACGCGGACTCACCCAAGAGCATCGAAGCCTATTGGCAAGAAGTCGGACGCGGCGGCCGCGACGGGGAGACCGCTGAAGGATTTTGTATCTACAGCGCCAGTGATCTGCGCCGCGCGATCATGTTTGCAAATCAGTCAAACGCCGCCGAACAGGTCAAAGCCGTCCAAATCAAGAAGGCGCGTCAGCTCTTCGCCTTCCTCGACGGGCTTACCTGCCGGCGTGCGGGCGTGCGGCGCTACTTTGGCGAAGAAGATGTTGAGCCGTGCGGCGTCTGCGATGTCTGCTCCGATCCGCCCGTGTCGATTGACGCTACTGAACTCGCCGCCAAAGCGATCTCCGCGGTGATGCGCATGGACCAGCGGGTCGGGCGGGGGCGCGTGGTGGGCCATCTCATCGGCCGCACCGGAGACGGCATGGATGAGAAGTACGCATCGCGCTCCACTTTCGGCATCGGCGCCGACACCCCGGAACCAATGTGGCGCAATGTAATCGAACACCTGCTGTTCGAAGGCGTTCTGAGTGAAGGCGACGACGAACGCCCCACGCTCTCCATTGGCGATGAGACTG
>JACQAC010000120.1 GCA_016195245.1 Pseudomonadota bacterium | reverse complement strand
GCTTTGGGCCGCTATCGCACGGTGCTCGCTGCTAGTTTTCAGAATGGCGCGGACTCTGAAGTGTTCCCCCAAAAGGCCGGGCTCGTCTTCGCGGGCGACAATCCAGCGCAACTGCTGCCATCCTATGCCAGCGTTTCGACCAATTTGCCCGAGCTCTCGGAAGCCGCGCAAGGCGTCGGCTTCATGAACTGGGTGCCGGACCGCGACCAGGTCGTCCGTCGCGTGCCGTTGTTCGCACGACAAGGCGAAACGGTTGCGCCCTCTTTGGCGCTTGAAGCCCTGCGCGTAGCGGTCGGCGCCTCGACCTACATGATCCGCTCGTCGAACGCGCACGGCGCGACCGCATACGGGCAGCATACAGGCATCAACGCCGTGCGGGTTGGTCCGGCCATCATACCGACGGACGCGCAAGGCGAACTCTGGCTGCACTTCCGGCCCGGCAACCTCGCCGAACACATACCGGCCTGGCGAGTGATTAGTGGCGATGTCGGCGCCGCCGACCTGAACGGACGCATCATTCTGATCGGATCGAGCGCGCCCGGACTTATGGACCTGCGCGCCACGCCGCTCGACGCATCAATCCCGGGTGTCGATGTTCACCAGCAATTGCTGGAACAAATCGTCAGCGGCCATTTTCTGACGCGGCCGGATTACGCGCCAGGCGCTGAATGGCTGGTCGCGGTGCTTTCCATTCTGCTTCTGGCGTTTGCTGCAACCCGCGTGCCTGCAAGCCTGGGCGCACTGCTGGCGCTTGTGGTGATCGTAGCCATTTGCGGCGGCGGCGTGCTTCTGTTCAATCGCGCCGGCTATTTGTTCGATCCGGTCTTCCCATCCCTCTGCGCATTTCTATTCGCGGCGAGTTCGGCGACCTATCTCTACCGGCAAACCGAACATCAGCGCGCAGAGATTCGGCGGGCGTTCGGTCAATACGTCTCACCCGCGATTGTGCGAGAATTGGCAGCGCATCCGGAGCGCTTGAAGCTTGGCGGCGAGGTGCGGGATCTCACCTTGCTGATGTGCGATATTCGCAATTTCACCAGCATTTCGGAGAAGTTGAACGCCGAAGAGCTCACCGCATTCATCAACAGCTTTTTGACGCCGCTCACCGACATCATCATCGAAAACGGCGGCACCATCGACAAGTACAAGGGTGACGCGATCATGGCGTTTTGGGACGCCCCGATCGACGACCCAGAACACGCGCGGCGCGGCTGCGAAGCGGCGCTGAAAATCATCGAACGTCTAAAGAGCATGAACGATGGTTGGCGGGCCGAAGCGGAGAAGGCAGGACGCGCCTTCAACGACGTCGCGATCGGCGTCGGTTTGAACTCTGGCGAATGCTGCGTCGGCAATTTGGGTTCCGACAGACGCTTTGATTATTCGGCGATCGGCGACACCGTGAACGTCAGCTCACGGCTCGAAAGTCTCACAAAAACCCTGAAACTGTCGCTTCTGGTGGGCGAAGAAACCGCCGCGCTCGCGCCGGGCCTGCCCTTCATCGAAGTGGATCTCGTGCGCCTCAAGGGTCGCAGCGCGCCTTCACACGTTTTCACGATCTTGCCGGATCTGGTGAGTACGCCAGCGTGGCTGCCTCTGAACGAACGCCACGGCGCGTTGTTGGCGGCCTATCGAGGCGCGCGCTGGGGCGAAGCTGAGACCTTGCTGCAGGCGATCGCTCCACCGCCGGCGCTTCGTGGCCTGTATGAAGTCTATGCGCGCCGTATCGCACGTTTGAAGACCAGCTCTGTCGAACAATGGGACGGGGTCTACGAACTCGAAGAAAAGTAAGGCGCCGCTTAGTCGCCCTGTGCCAACGGCGCGTTCAGATCGTCGGTGCGGTTGGTCGGATCATCGGCGTCGTCGGCGCCCTCGAACCAGGGGAACTCGCCGAATGGATTGCCAAATAGCGGATAGGTCGCGCCGCCGAGCGAACTTTCATAACTGCCACGCCAGGTGAACGGACGCGACGTCCTGCCGTTCGAAAAAAATTCGATCGCTGAACCGGGATGATTCAATTCGATCGTTTGCCCGCCAGGTAGCGTGAAGATCACTCGGCCCTCATCGAGAATGCCGAACATACGCCCATCGAGCATCAACAGATCGACGATCGTGCCGCGCACGCCGATGCTGGCGACTGGTGTTCGCACTTGGTAGTTTTGCGGAGCTTGCGAACCCGTGATGAAGCGCATTGCACCGGTCGTGAACGACACTGCGACATCGCCCGCCGATTGGTTTGGGTCGTACACATAGCGATCCAACGTCACTTGCGAACGCGGGCCAACGCTCAGCGTCGTTTGATCTGTGAACATCAATTGCGCCACGCTGCTAGCGCCGGTGCTGATGCGATCGTTCTGAAAGACGGGATTGCCAACCGTAAGCGGCCGATCCTGACCGGCATGGTTGCCGGTAACTTGGTTGCGGACAGCAACCGCCGCGCCAATGTGGCCGTCATTGCCGAGAGCCCTTGCCGGGGAACTTGTCAGGGCGACGCTTGCGCACATCACGCCGAACGCCAGGATTGACCGCCGCATGGCTATCTTCTCCGCGAATACGCCTCAAAAGTAGGCCCATAGCGCTGCGCATGGCAACTCGGAACTTGTTTCAGATGTGCTACTACCTGAGCGCTTGAACTCGCCCGCCGAAGAGGCTTTTACTGGGCGAATCGACGCCAATACGGCGAGCGGTGGGGATTTTTGCATGGCCATGCAATTGAAACTCAGCGGTCTTTGTCGGGCGCTGTTGGTGGCTGTCAGCGTCACCGCTTCGGCCGGCACAGCACACGCGCAAAACGGTAATGACCTCGACGCGTTGAGCCAACAGATTCTCGACAACCCGACTGACGCATCTCTGAACCTGCGTTACGCACGTGCGGCCGAAGCTGCCGGTAAGCCGCGCCTTGCGCTCGCTGCTTACGAGCGCATCCTGATCAATGATCCCAACAACTTGGAAGCGCATAATGGCTATGAGCGCGTACGACGCATCATCGAACCGGGATACACGGTCACCCGCTTGGAAGTGGGTGTACGTTGGGACTCCGACCCGCTCAATCGCAATCCGGACTTCTCGTTCTTTGGCGCGCACGATGCCGCCGCGACCTATTACGGCCGGTTGATGGTCGCCAACGAATCTCAGTTCGTGGACCATCGTTGGCGTTCGATCTTGAATGTCGATGTCGAGCAGACGCCAGATATCCACGAACTCAACTACGAATATGTCGGCGCCCAAACTGGCCCAATCCTCTATGTCGGCCCGCATACGGCTGTTCTGCCTGCGATTGGCGTGGCGACGTCATGGTTTGGCGACGAGCACTATTTCAACGAAACCAATTTGACCTTGGGCATGGAAGGACGCGGCGGCGGCGCATCGTACTGGTGGCGCGCCCGCTATGGCTATCGCTGGTTTGACCACGCCACGTCGTCGTTCTTCGATCCTGTTACGGAAGACGGCGACTATTTCGAAATCGTTGGCGGTTATTCTCGCCCGCACACGTTTCTGGAACGCGGCACGCTAACAATCTCGCCGTTTGTACGTTGGAGCATGTTCGACGGCGACGTCTTCGACTTCTTCACGTTCGATGTGATGGCGCCAGGCAAATATAGCGAATTCGGCGCCGACGTGAATTACAACTATCAGCTCTCGGATCACGTGCGGGCGTCGGTCGGCGCGCTCATGCGGCAACGCAACTTCACGGGCAGCGTTCGCAGCGACACCTATTTCTCACCGCAGGCCAGCATAACGCTGCAAGATGTGTTACCCTGCACGTGCGATCTGCGACTGCAATATCGCTACCGAGACAACAACTCGAACGAGCTGTTGTCGGACTACCATGCAGACCAAGTCTCGTTGGCGCTTACGACACGATTCTAAGTCATGATCGCGCCATTAAAGGCGGGAGTGCCCTTCTTTTTTGGCAGGCCGTGGTTTCAATCAGGGCAATGCGCCAAGGAAGTCTGCTCATCCAAGTGAAGAACCTAACGTTTCATCGGACCAGTCAGCACTTGTTTCAAGAGCGTGCGTCCGTCTCCGCCCATGCCACGGACTCACCACCGAACTTCAAAACAATATCCTCGTCGCCTAGCGCATGAGCACCGAGGCGAGCGTCTCGACGTCCGCTGGCAGCTGCTCCCGTTTGCTCGGCAGCGCCATGATAGCGGCAAGCGAATCCGGAAGCGCCACCGACTGACCGATAGCAGGCTCGACAATCTCGCGAAATTTCGCCGGATGCGCCGTGGCAACAAGCACCCAACGGCTTTCGGCGCGCTCGCGTTCGCTGAGCCGCGCGTAAGCTTCCGCGGCAACAGCCGTGTGGGGGCACCAGACTTCGCCATAACGCTCGAAGTCTCCCCTGATGCGCGGCGCGATCGCCTCGCTCTCAACCGAAGCGGCGCTAAGCGCGGTACGCAATGACTCGATGTTGGGAAATAGATCTCGCAGCCGCTCGGCATTGCTGGGATCGCCGACATCCATTGCCGATGCAGGTGTTGTGAGGCTCGCGCTCGGCGTCCAAACGCCAGAGTCAAGGAAATCCGGAAAAGTGCGGTTTGCGTTGTGAGCAAGCACGATTCTGCCGATCGGCAGGCCCACGTGTTTGGCCCAGATACAAGCGGTGGCGTGACCTAGGTTTCCACTCGGCACAATGAAGGATGCTCGCTCGCCCGCCTGCCGCCACACACTCAAACTCGCGGCGGCGAAGTACGTCATCTGCGGCAGCAAGCGGCCGAGATTGATGCTGTTCGCCGACGACAAGCTGCGATGCCTTGCAATTTCCGCGCTTTCGAACGCCGCCTTCACGAGGCGCTGACAGTCGTCGAACGATCCACGCACCGCAAAGGCTCGGACATTGTCGCCCCAACAGGTCAATTGCTGCTCCTGCAGCGGCGACACGCGGCCTTCCGGATAGAGTACGACGACATCGACCCCCGGCGTGTTGTGAAAGGCCGCGGCCACCGCGCCCCCGGTATCGCCGGAGGTCGCCACAAGTATGCAAAGACGCTGCGAGCGCTCTGGAAACCGCGTCAGGCATGCCGCAAGAAAGCGCGCGCCAAAATCCTTGAACGCGGCGGTCGGGCCATGAAAGAGCTCAAGCACGCTCAAGCGATTCCTCGACTCGAGCGATTTGAGCGGCGCCGGAAAATCAAAGGCCTTGGCGACGATCGGCTCCAGGAATGGTTCCAGAGCGTCGCTCGCTAGGAAGGGTCGCAGCACAGCGGCCGCAGCTGCGCTCAGAGGTGCGTTTGGAATCGAGACGGCATTCAAGCTCGGCCAAGCACTGGGTACGTAGAGACCTCTGTCTGGCGCCAGGCCACGCACGATGGCCTCGCTGAATGAGGCGTCGCCCCGTGCGCCGCGCGTGCTGCGATAGCGGATCATGTGGGCAGCACGTGCGCGCCGCGCGAATTCAGGTCGACGACCCAACCATCGCTGGCAATTGAGCGCGAGGCGAAGACGGTCAGAAGCGCCGCGAGAACAGCTTCTGCACATTCTTCACGCGCAAACGCGAATACCGAGGGGCCGGCGCCGGAAATCGAACAGCCCAGCGCGCCGGCGCTAAGCGCGGCGTCTCTCGCGGCCTCAAACCTAGGGATCAGATGCGCCCGTTGTGGTTCAATCACGACATCGCGAAGCGATGCGGCGATCAAGTCGAGATCGCCGGCAAAGCACCCCGTAATGAACCCCGCCAGGTTCGCGGTTTGCTCGATGAAAGACGGCATCGGCACATCTGGACGCAACACCGCGCGCGCCGCCTTGGTGGCGATCTGCAGGTGGGGATGTACGACAATCGCCCGAACGCCGGCGGGCGCTGGGATGCTGGCAATGCGCGGCGGCTCAGCGCCGATGGCGAGAACGAGTCCGCCGTATAAGCACGGCGCCACATTGTCAGCGTGCTTCGACCCGCTGGCGATCGCCTCACCCTGAAGCGCATAAGTCAGCAGCTGGGCCATCGGACGAGGCACGTCGAGCAATGCGTTCGCTGCGACGACAGCCGCGACGGCCGACGCCGCCGACCCGCCGAGACCAGAACTCAGCGGAATGCCTTTCTCGATCTCAACATCGAAGCCGAACGGCAGGCGCAGCGCCTCCTGCATCGCCAGCAAGGCGCCCCCAGCGGTGTTCTGCTCCGCGTCCTGAGGCAAAGCATCCGGCACACCAGATATAGCGCGAATGTTGACGCCTGGCGTGGGGCGGCGCGTGACTGTGACGCGATCGCCGACGGCGCCAAAGGCAAACCCAAGAATGTCGAAGCCAACGCCAACATTCCCCACGGAGCCAGGCGCGAAAGCGGTAGCGCGTTCGATTGCCATGGCGCTTACATCCTTGCGCCGAGATAGGAGGCTAGCCGCAGGAGATCGGCGAAAACGGCGGCTGCCGTCACGTCCGGGCCGGCGCCAGGACCCTGCACGATAAGCGGATTGCGATTGTAGCGCGCCGTGGCGAACCGAACGATGTTATCGGTCATCGAACTGTTTGCAAACGGATGCGCGCCATCCAACTCCAGCAAGCCGACGTTCGCCGTTCCATCGGCGCTCACGCGGCCAACGTGGCGAAGCACAGCGCCCTTCGCCCGCGCTGCGCCCACACGCGCGTCCATCTCCGCGTTGAATTCCGGCAAACGGCGCATGAATTCGTCGGCGTCACAGTGTTGGAGGGGCTCAGGCACGAGGCTTGTCACCGCCACCTGCCCCAATTCGAGTTTCAAGCCCATTTCTCGACCGAGAATGATGAGCTTTCGGGCGACATCGCGGCCCGAGAGGTCATCGCGCGGATCGGGCTCCGTGAAACCTTGTGCGCGGGCGCTTGCGACAATCTCAGAAAACGGCGTTGAGCCATCATACACGTTAAACAGATAGGCCAGAGTGCCAGAAAGAATTCCCTCCACGACGCCAATCTCGTCACCAGTTTCGCGAAGATCGCGGATAGTTTGAATGATCGGCAGGCCCGCGCCAACGGTCGCCTCGTACAAAAAGTGCGCGCCACTCGCGCGCCGCGCGGCTTGCATCGCTTCAACGTAATCCAAACTGGCGCTCAACGCCCGTTTGTTTGGGGTAACCACGTGAACGCCGCGCGCAAACAACCGGGCATAGCTACCGGCAACCGCATCACTGGCGGTGCAATCGACCACGACCCAATGCGGCACGTGCTCAGCGCAGACATGATCTACAAAGTGATCAAGATCGGCGCTCGCCGTGGACTGCGCCGAAAACCTCTCAGGCCAAACCCGAAGATCGACACCACCCTCGGAAAGGAGCATTCGGCTTGACGTCATCAATGCGCGAACATCGAGGTGAACGTTGAACCGTTCGCGCAGCCGGACGTTCTGCCCAGCGAGCTGATCGAGAAAGGCGCGACCGACAATGCCTGGACCGATCACGCCAATCGAGATCGTGTCAGGCGATAGGTAGAAGCCCGCATGGACTGCGCGCAACGCGCGCGTCGCACTTTCAGAGCCCACAGCAACCGATATGTTGCGCTCCGACGAGCCTTGCGCGATTGCTCTGACATTCACGTTGGCGCCAGCGAGAGCTCCAAATACTTTCGCGGCGACGCCCGGCGTGCCCGCCATGCCGTCACCTACGACAGCAAGAATGGCAAGATCGTCTGCGATAGACACGTCCTGCACCTGGCCCTCTCGCAACTCGCGATCGAATGCGTTTCGAATGGCCGTGGCGGCAGCCGATGACTGCACGCGCGGCACCGCGCAACAGATTGAGTGTTCCGAACTGCCTTGCGAGATGAGGATGACGGAGACACCGGCTTGGCGAAGCGCCTCGAAAAGTCGGTGCGCCGTTCCCGGCACGCCGATCATGCCGGCGCCTTCGAGTGTGATCAGCGCAACCTGCTCGATGCTGGTGATGCCCTTCACGGGCGATCCGGCAGGCGGCGACGCACAGATCATGCTCCCCGGGTGGCCGGGAGCGAAGGTGTTACGTATCCAAATCGGAATCCCGTGCGTAACCGCCGGCCCCATAGTTTGAGGGTGCAGGACTTTGGCGCCAAAGTAGGCCAGCTCCATCGCTTCGTTATAGGAGAGCGAGCTGACCACCTGCGCTTCTGGGACACGTCGCGGATCGGCCGACAGCACGCCGTCGACGTCTGTCCAAATATGGATCTCGGCAGCGTGCAGCAGAGCCGCAAAAATGGACGCCGAATAGTCACTGCCATTGCGTCCGAGCGTGGTTTGAGCGCCCTTTGGGTCAGACGCGATGAAGCCAGTGATGACAAGGACACCGTCGAACTTACGATCAACGAGCGCATCGATTTGCACCTGTGAACGCTCCCAATCGACGGAGGGCCCAAGCTGCCCCCACTCGACCACCAGCGCGCACCGCGCGTCGAGCCATTGCACAGGCCTCCCTTGCTGCCGAAGCACCGCCGCGAATAGGCGCGATGACCAAACCTCGCCAAACCCCGCAACGAGATCGCGCAAAGTGGATGAGGCGTTGCGGCTAAGGCGGATCGTTTGCAGGACGCCCTCGATGTCACGCAGGTCGGCATCGAGTTCGCGAAGGAAAGCATTCGCCTCGTTTAGCAGCCCGCCCGCGATATCGGCGTGACGGGCGCGAAGAACGCTAAGGGCGTCGCTCCAGTCCCCCTGCTCCTCTGCCACGCTGACCAGAGATAGCAACGCGTCTGTGACGTTGCGACACGCCGACAGCACCACCGCAATTCGAGTTGAGTGGGCACAAACGATGTTCGCCACGCGGCGAAAACATTCGGCATCCGCGAGGCTCGAGCCGCCGAACTTGTAAACATTCCAATTTGGAAGTGGTTGCACGTGCTGACCGAGCGTTCGATGAATTCACCAAGCCTAGTACACTCTCTACAGGCCGCAATGCGGCGGTTCCACATTGATACTGAATGCACGCCCGCACTGCATAAAAACTGAGCAAACACGATTTTTCCGTAACGGCACTTCGGTCGCGTCACTTGCCACCAATGACAAATCTTCGAACCAATAGGCCTGGAAGAGTCAGGGGTCGTGGTGACGGAGCGAATGCAACGGTTTGTTGGGGAGACACAGGCTTGGCCGGAGAAACGGCCAGCAGGTGAGCGAGCCCGCGACTTCCTCGAAATTCACCGCGAGTTCATCGCCGAGAAAGCCAGCATCCAGGCTGCGCGCTGCGCCCAGTGCGGCGTACCCTTCTGTCAGTTTCATTGTCCGCTCCAAAACAACATTCCCGACTGGCTGAAGCTAACGGCGGACGGACGGTTGGAGGAAGCCTATCGCGCTGCAGCGGCCACCAATCCCATGCCGGAAATCTGCGGGCGCATCTGCCCTCAGGATCGGCTGTGCGAAGTGGCTTGCGTGCTTGAGCAGTCGAAGCATGGCGCTGTGACGATAGGCGCCGTGGAACGATACCTGACGGAAGCGGCATGGAGCGAAGGCTGGGTCGACGCCATCTCGCCGCGACTAGAGCGCGCAGAAAGCATCGGCATAGTTGGCGCCGGCCCGGCCGGTTTGGCGGCGGCCGAACGCCTGCGTCAACGGGGCTATCGGGTTACAATCTATGACCGCCATGACCGCGCGGGCGGCCTGCTCATCTATGGCATTCCAAACTTCAAGCTCGAAAAGCATCTCGTCATGCGCCGTGTCGAACGCCTCCGCGCGGGCGGCGTGAGCTTTGAACTCAACTGCAATGTTGGTGAGACGATCAGTCTCAATGAAGTGCGCTCACGCCACGACGCGCTCTTAATCGCAACAGGCGTCTACAAGGCTAAGCCTCTGAACGCCCCTACTCATCGAAGTGTGGTGCCGGCGCTTGAGTTTCTCATCGCCGCCAATCGTATTGGCCTCGGCGACGAGGTGGCGGACTTTGCCAACGGCCGGCTCAACGCAAAAGATCGCCGAGTTGTGGTCATCGGCGGGGGCGATACCGCCATGGACTGCGTGCGTACGGCCCAACGCCAAGGCGCGGAAAGCGTGATCTGCCTCTACAGACGCGATCGAACGAACATGCCTGGATCACAGCGCGAGGTTGTCCATGCGGAAGAGGAAGGGGTCACGTTTGACTGGCTCGCCGCTCCAAAATCCGTGCGCGGCGGAAAATCGCCGGCCGTGAAGGCCGTGCGTATGCGCCTCGGCGCGCCCGACGCAAGCGGACGGCAAACACCCGAAGAAGTGCAAGATAGCGCCTACGAACTGTCGAGCGACCTGGTGATCACCGCGCTTGGATTCGATCCCGAGAACTTGAGCGCCTGGGGGCTTGAGACAACACGCGAGGGAACGCTCGCCGTCAATCGGCGCTTCGAGACCAGTTTATCCGGCGTATTCGCTGCGGGTGACATCGTGCGCGGCGCTTCCTTGGTCGTGTGGGCGATCAAGGAGGGGCGCGATGCGGCGGACGCCGTGCATGATTGGATGCGAACGCAAGCACGCATGGCCGCTCAATGAACGCCGCCGACGAGCTATCTCGGTATGATCGAGAGCGCGCCAAACTCGAGACGCGCGGCCTTTACCGCGCTGCCGACGAACACGATGCGTGCGGAGTCGGCCTCGTTGTGGCCATAGACGGGAAACCGCGTCGCGACGTGGTGACGCTTGCACTTCAGGCGTTGAAGGCGGTTTGGCATCGCGGCGCAGTTGACGCCGACGGGAAGACAGGCGACGGCGCCGGCATCCTCATTGAGGCGCCGCAAGACTTTTTTCGTGAAGTCGTGACCCGCACCGGGCACACGCCAAAGAGCGGCGCGGTGTTTGTCGGGCAAATTTTCCTGCCGCGCCTGGATCTTGGCGCTCAGGAGCGTGCGCGCGTCATCGTCGAGAGCGAAATCATTCGCGCGGGCTTCGTGCTTTACGGGTGGCGGCAAGTGCCCGTGCAAATCAGCCAGATCGGCGAAAAGGCCAACGCGACCCGGCCAGAAATAGAACAGGTCTTGTTTCATGATCCGCGGGGACGCGCCGACGCGGATGTCGATCGCGATCTCTTCATTGTGCGCCGCCGCATCGAGAGGCGAGCGCTGCGCGACAACATCACTGAACTTTACGTGTGCTCTTTGTCCGCCAAACGACTGGTCTACAAGGGCATGTTCCTTGCCGCCCAGATCGACGCCTTCTTTCCGGATCTGCACGATGAGCGTTTCACGTCGTGCATCGCGCTCTATCATCAGCGCTATTCAACCAACACCTTCCCGCAATGGCGACTCGCACAACCCTTCCGCATGCTGGCGCACAACGGCGAGATCAACACACTGAAGGGCAATATCAATTGGATGAAGAGCCACGAGATCCTCATGACCTCGTCGGCTTTTGGAGAGGCGGACGGCGACGTAAAGCCGATCGTCCAGCCTGGCGGCTCGGATTCCGCGGCGCTCGACAACGTTTTCGAAGTCCTGGTGCGCGCCGGCCGCACGGCGCCGATGGCGAAATCGTTGCTCATCCCAGAAGCGTGGGCGAAATCATCGACCATGAAGGCAGCGCATCGCGCGCTCTATTCGTACTGCAACGCCGTGATGGAGCCCTGGGACGGTCCGGCGGCGCTGGCACTGTTTGACGGCCGCTGGGCCGTCGCGGGCCTCGACCGTAACGGCCTCCGCCCGCTTCGCTATGCGCAAACCGAAGACGGCCTGCTCGCTGTCGGCTCCGAAACAGGCATGTGTCCGTTGGACGGACGCGCGATCACCGAACGGGGCCGCATCAGCGCGGGTCAAATGGTGGCGGTCGATACCGTTGAAGGCCGGCTTTATCATCACGACGAACTGATAGACACGCTTGCCGCGCAACATCCCTACGAACAGTGGCTCGAAGCGGTCATCGATCTGAGCAAGAAGCTGGATGGCGAAGAGCCGCGGCTATTTGCGGGAACCGACGAGTTGCTGCGGCGGCAGGCTGCGGCAGGATACACGACCGAAGACCTTGAACTTCTACTCCAGCCGATGATCGAAGATGGGAAAGAAGCGATTGGGTCGATGGGCGACGACGCGCCTCTGGCCGTGCTTTCTGAACAAGCGCGGCCGCTTTCGCATTATTTCCGGCAAAACTTCAGTCAGGTCACCAACCCGCCGATCGACCCATTGCGCGAAGGTCGCGTGATGAGTCTCGCCACGCGGTTCAAGAACTTGGGCAACATCCTGGCGCAAGATGAAACGCAGGCACGGGTCTACTTGCTAGCGAGTCCATTCCTAACCAACGGCATGTATGCGCGGCTGATGAAGGAGCTGCGCGACGACGTTGCGCGCATTGATTGCACATTCCCCACACCACGGATCGATGAAGCGCCCGACGCTGTGCTGCGCGCAACACTGTCACGCATTCAAACGGAGGCGGAACAAGCGATCGGCTTCTACAAGCGCTCCCATATTGTCCTCACCGACGAAAACCAGGGCCCAGACCGGATCGCTTGCCCCATGATCTTAGTTGCGAGCGCTGTCCACTCGCATCTGGTCTCCAATGGATTGCGCACGCATTGCTCGCTTACGGTGCGGAGCGCCGAGTGCCTCGACCCCCACTACGCGGCGGTCCTGATCGGCTGCGGAGCGACGACGGTGAATCCCTATCTGGCGCTCGATACGGCTGCCGACCGCGCCGAGCGCGACCTCGCCGGCGGGCTTGATCGTGAACAGGCCTGCGCCAACTATCGCGCCGCGCTAGAAGCAGGTTTGTTGAAGATCATCTCGAAGATGGGCATCTCGGTGATCTCGTCATATCGCGGCGGCTTAAATTTCGAGGCGATCGGTCTCTCTCGCGCGCTGGTTGATGAATATTTCCCTGGCCTCACCAGCCGCATATCCGGCATCGGGCTGAACGGCATCGCGCTGGAAGCTGTCGAGCAACATGCACGCGCGTTCGGCGAGACCCTTAGCACCTTGCCGGGCGGAGGCTTCTATCGCTGTCGCGCTGGCGGCGAACGGCACGCGCTGGAAGCGCACTCGATTAGCCAGCTGCAGCACGCGTGCGCGACCGGCGACTACAAGGCGTACCGGAAATACTCCGAGGCCGTGCGCGAGCGGAGGATCGAACAACCCATCCAGGTGCGCGACCTGCTTGAGGTTCGCGAGGGGCTCTATCCACCTACCCCATTACGCGACGTGGAAAGCGTGACCGACATCCGTCGCCGTTTCGTGACGCCGGGCATGAGCCTCGGCGCATTGAGCCCCGAAGCACACGCCGCACTCAACATTGCCATGAACCGAATCGGCGCGCGTTCTGTTTCGGGTGAAGGCGGCGAGGACCCCGACCGTTACACGCCGCTTCCGAATGGCGACGACGCCAATTCGGCGATCAAACAGATTGCCTCGGGCCGATTTGGAGTCACCGCCGAATATTTGAATCAGTGCCGAGAAATCGAAATAAAGATCGCGCAGGGCGCCAAGCCCGGCGAAGGCGGGCAAATTACGGGCATGAAGGTCACGGAATTCATTGCGCGGCTTCGTCATGCGACACCCGGCGTCACGCTGATCTCGCCGCCGCCGCATCACGACATCTACTCGATCGAAGACTTGGCGCAGCTCATCTACGATCTGAAGCAGATCAACCCGGTTGCACGTGTTTGCGTGAAGCTGGTCGCGCAATCTGGCATCGGCGCCGTCGCCGCCGGCGTCGCGAAGGCCGGGGCCGACACGATCCTCATCTCGGGCCACTCGGGCGGAACAGGTGCGAGCCCTCAAACATCGATCAAATTCGCTGGCGGCCCGTGGGAGATGGGCCTCGCCGAAGCGCACCAGGTCTTGATGCTGAACAACTTGCGCCATCGCGTGCGGCTTCGCACCGACGGTGGATTGCGAACGGGACGCGATATCGTCGTCGCCGCTATTCTCGGCGCAGAAGAATTCGGCATCGGCACTGCGTCGCTTGTGGCGCTCGGCTGTCTCATGGTGCGCCAATGCCATTCCAACACCTGCCCGGTCGGGGTGGCTACGCAAGACGAACGATTGCGTGCGGCATTTCCCGGCACGCCTGATAAGGTTGTGAACCTCATGACCTTCCTGGCCGAAGAAGTACGTGAGATTCTCGCCCAGATAGGCTTTCACCGCCTTGAGGAGATTATCGGGCGCACCGATCTCATCGAACAAATCAGCCGTGGCGCGGAACGCCTCGACGATCTTGATCTCAATCCGTTGTTGGTGCGCGTCGACAGCCCCTATCCCGCCTATTGCACGCAACTCGGCCGCAACGAGCCTCCGCAATCGCTTGATCACAACTTCATTGCAGCGGCGCCCGAGTTCTTCGAACGCGGCGAGAAGCAGCAACTCGATTTCATGGTGCGCAACACAGACCGCACCATTGGCGCGCGCGCTTCCGCGCACGTGGTGCGGCGCGTTGGAGAACGAGCGCTGCCCGAGGGACAGCTCAGTGTTAACTTACGTGGCTCGTGCGGACAAAGCCTGGGTGCGTTTCTGGTGCAAGGCATCGCTCTACACGTCACTGGGGACGCGAATGATTATGTCGGTAAGGGATTGTCGGGCGGCTTGATCACACTGCGGCCTTCTGCAGAAGAAATGGATCACCTTGGCGCGATCATCGGCAACACCTGCCTTTATGGCGCGACCAGCGGCAAGCTGTTCGCGGCCGGGTTAGCCGGCGAACGTTTCGCCGTGCGCAATTCCGGCGCAGTGGCAATAGTTGAAGGCGCTGGGACAAACGGATGCGAATATATGACCGGCGGGACGGTCGTGGTTCTCGGGCCTGTTGGCGACAACTTCGCAGCCGGTATGTCTGGCGGCATGGCTTTTGTTTATGACGAAGCCGGCGACTTCGATCATCGCGTCAACGCCGACTCCGTCGTGATCACACGCCTGCAGGCTGATTGGGAAGAAATGCTGAGGGACCTCGTCCTCGAACACGCCCAGCGAACGCTCTCGCCGCGCGCAATGCAAATCTTGGCTCATTGGCAAACAGCGCGCGCATGCTTCCGGCAGGTTTGCCCGAAGGAGACGCTGCCGCGCCTCAAGCCTATCGCGGTCGTCGCGGCCGCTTAATGTGTTGCGAATTGCCGCCCATAAGGTGGGTCCCGTCGCAGCTCGGGGACGCCGCGGCGGCCATTGCCACTTGCAGAAACAGTCCTGGGCGACGGTGTTAGAAACAGCCGCGACAAACAACACAAATGTCTCGTTGAAGTTGGCGCTCGCACGCTCAAGGCGGCGGACAATCCCGCTTGCCTGTCGCGCTGGGGCGTCGCCTGAATCGGTTGCCCATTGACCCTTGCGATACCGATGTCGCGCGAGTGAAGCCGCGACGACATGAGCCGTTCCAAGCAGCGCCGCAGCTGATAGCGCGGTCACTTCGGGCCCATCATCGCGCATCTGTCGGCATTGGCGCCGTCCAGCGCGAGTGAAGAATCGGGCCGCGGACCGTATTGTGGTTTGTGCCCTTGAGCCTATAGTCACGACGATTTTCGCGTCCCCGGGGGCGGCGCATGAATTCGATCGTCGGCGTGCGGATCGCCAAGTTCGTTGCCTTGTTTGGCTTCTTCCTTCCGTGGGCGGTGTTCTCCTGCTCCGGGCAGGAGTTCGCGACGATGTCCGGCGTCGACGTCGCGATCGGCCACATCCACGTTAATGGACAGGATCAAAACGCGGGTCTCAACCTCTTCATCATCGTCGCGATTATCGCGACCGTGCTTGGTTTGATCTCGAGTTTCGGCGGCGAAGCCAAGGACGAAGCGAGGGGCGCGCTGATCGCAGCGATCATCGCGTTGTTGGCGACCTTCGCGGGGATGATGTGGCTAAAGGGTTCGCCCGAGCGCGCGGCGCGGGAGCAAGCGGAACAGAGAAATTCAAACTACAACGCGCAAATGAACGCCAGCGTCCTCGCGATGATTCAGATCAAGGAGCAGCCGGGCTATTTCATCACGCTGCTTGGCCTGACCGGCGCCGCCGCTTTGAGCGGGATGGCGCTGAACGGGCAATCGCTGCCACAACTTCCCGACAGTGTCACAGAGCAATTCCTGCCCGCGCGGCGAAAGCCGGAGGATGACATCGCCGATTGGGATCGGTTGCGCGACAAGGACAATCCCGACGAGCTTCAGGAATACTTGTTGCGCCATCCGAACGGCCGTTTCGCCGAACTGGCGCGGATGAAGCTGGAGCGGATGGGCGTTGATCCCCTGCCCGCACCGTCGCCGCGCCAGGAGCCCAGTGCAGTCTCACCCGAGCCGGCTTCCGCTGCTCAGCACGAGCTCGAGAACCACCAGCGGCCTGCGGTCGCCGCCGAGATGTCTCACGCCTTCGACGCGCCACCGCCGTTCGCCAGAAGCGAGGACTACGCGTTCGACGACGCGCCAACCCGGAAGGGGCCGCCCATTGCGCTGATCGGCGCGGGGCTTGCAGTCTGCGTTATCGGAGCAGCTGGCTTCTTCTGGTGGCAGCAAACGGAGACGGAACGTCACTCCTGGGAAGCGGTGTCCCACACCGATTCAGCCGCATTGCGCTCGTATCTCAGCGAACATGGCGCGGGACCCTACGCGAACGACGCGCGAGCGGCGCTTGCCCAGCTTGAAGAACAAAGGTTCAACGCAGCACGTGCGTCCAGCGACGCCTACGCCATGCAGGCGTTTCTCGACGAATTTCCGACGAGCGCGCATGCCCAGGACGCGCGCACCTTGATTGGCCAAGTGCAGGCACAAAACGAGTTCCGATCGAGTGCGCCGTCGCCGCTGACGCCGGCAAATGGCGCTATTCTGGACGGCAGTGGGCAGCAGGCAACGTTCACGTGGGCAACATTGCCGGGCGCCGTTCGCTACATCGTCGAGATCGAGGTCTACGATCCAGCAACGGAGCAGTGGGTTGAGGATCCCGCGAGCGTTCTGCGCGCCGAAGCTTCCGGCGAAAGCTACAACGCCAATCTTCCTAGCGCTCAAGTAGAGCGCTGGCGCGTGCAGGGCATCGATCAGTCCGGAAACGCCAGCGCCTTCAGCGACTGGGCGCAGTTCGAGAACAAACAATAAGGGTGGCCGGCAAATCAACAGCTAGGGGTTTATCCATCCTAGCGCTTCTGCTTGCGCTCTCGTCGCTGTCGCTGGTGCGCGACCCCAGCCCCAGCCATTTCCCATCGCCTGACGAACACCTATCCGATTGACACCCCAGTGCAGATGGCTGTTTCCGGGCCAATTCTTAACCGTTCCGACGACTTGCCCCGCTGTGATCGGCGTCCCCTCCGACAAGGAACTCGAAATGTGACCTAGCACATGCTCTACGCCACTTGGCGTGCGGATCACTATGTAGGAATTGCTAACATGGAAGTTCGATGTGTGATTGATTGTAAGAACTCCATCGACCGGCGATGATACGGGCGTTCCAGCCGAAGCCCCAATGTCCAGGCCAAGATGCTGTGCGTACTCACACGGCGATTGGGGCGTCAGACGATCGCACGATTGGGCATAAGCGGGATCAAAAAAGCCATATCTGACTGGCGCTGGTCCAACGGGAAGCAGAGTTCCGTGCAATTCAGCTTGTGACGGGTTCCTTGATCCGTTTCGACTGCCGTTATCCGGCGTGAGAGGACGGCTCGCATAAGGCGCCGTTGGTGCTTGCGGCAGCTGGCCGCCGCGTCCGTAACCGGTGCGATCAGACGGGTCGTGATCGCTAACGCCGGTATAGCCGCCCTGGTTGTTGCTGCCGCCGGTGTTGTTGCCGCCGTTGTTGGCGCCGCTACCACGTCCATAGCCAGTGCGATCGGATGGATCGCGGTCGGTGACGCCGGTGTAGTTGCCTTGGTTGGTGTTGGTGCTGCCACCGGCGTTGTTGCCGCCGCTGCTATCGCCGTTGTTGCCGCCGCCGCGACCGTAGCCTGTGCGGTCCGAGGGATCGTGATCGCTGATCCCGGTGTAATTACCCTGATTGTTGTTTCCGTTGTTGTTGTTATTGCTGCCGCTGTTGCTGCTACCGCGTCCGTAACCGGTGCGATCCGACGGATCGTGATCGGTGACGCCGGTGTATCGGCCCTGATTGCCGCTGTTGTTGGCGCCAGCGTTGTTGCCATTGTTATTTGCACCACCGCGCCCATAGCCTGGGCGATCCGACGGATCGTTGTCGCTCGCTCCCGTGTAATTGCCTTGGTTGGCGTTATTGCCGCCGCTGTTTCCGCCATTGTTGGCGGCACCGCGACCATAGCCAGCGCGGTCAGACGGATCGTGATCGCTGAGCCCTGTATAGTTACCTTGGTTACCTTGGTTGCCTTGGTTGCCTTGGTTTGCGTTGTTGTTATTGCCGCCGCTGCTGTTGCCGCCGCCGCGCCCATAGCCCGACCGATCTGAGGGATCGTGATCGCTCAGGCCGGTATAGTTACCCTGGTTGGCGTTGTTGTTGCCGCCACCATTGTTGCCGCTGTTATTGCTGCTACCACCGCGTCCATAGCCTGGCCGGTCTGACGGATCATGATCGCTCAACCCCGTATAGGTGCCTTGGTTCGTGGGGGTGCTGTTGCCGCCGCTGTTATTGCTGCCGCCGCCACCGCCACGTCCATAGCCGGAGCGATCGGACGGATCGTGATCACTCAGTCCGGTATACGCGCCCTGGTTGGTATTGGTGTTGCCGCCGTTAGTGTTGCCGGCGCCGCTGTTGCCACCACCGCGACCGTAGCCTGGACGATCGGACGGATCGTTGTCGCTCAGGCCCGTGGCGTTGCCCTGGTTGGCGTTGTTGCTGCTGCCACTATTGTTGTTGTTACTGCCGCTGTTGTTGGCGTTGCCACCGCCGCGTCCATAGCCGGAGCGATCAGAGGGATCGTGATCACTTAGGCCGGTGTAATTGCCCTGGTTCGTATTGTTGGTATTGGTGTTGTTGCTGTTGCTGTTGTTGCCGCCGCTGTTGCTGCTGCCGCCGCGCCCGTACCCGGGGCGATCAGAGGGATCGTGATCGCTCAGGCCGGTGTAGTTGCCCTGGTTAGTGTTGTTGCTGCCGCTACTGCCGCTGTTGTTATTGCCGCCGCCGCCGCGTCCGTAGCCCGGACGATCTGAGGGATCGTGATCGCTCAGACCGGTTTGGGTACCCTGGTTCGCGTTGTTGTTGTTGTTGTTGTTGTTGTTGTTGTTGCCGCCGCGTCCGTAGCCAGGGCGATCCGACGGATCGTGATCGCTAACGCCAGTCGCCGTTTGCGCCTGTGCTCTCTCGAGCAGAAGGGCGAACGCTCCCGAAGTTGTCACCATCGATCCTGTAACACGCGTTACGAAGGAGCGGCGATTGAGTTTGGTACGGGCCGCCATGTCGTGACCCCACTTCTGTTCGCTACAATTTATCCGTTTGTTGAAAAGTGCCCTGCGCGAGACTCTTTCGTTAGCGTAATAATTATCCTTGCACAACGTTGCATTGAGGAGCTAACTCACCACGACCTGCCACGCGAAATCGTGAGCAGAATGAACCCGTGGCCTTGGGGGGCGGCGCTATGGGGATGTTTTCGGGAATAGTTGCATTCGGTCGCAGGCTGCAGAGCGACTTGGTTTTGCGAACCGCGCGAGGACTCTACCTTCTCGCGGCGTGCGTTAGCTTGGCGCTCTTAACGCTCGCCGTGGTCATCGCTTTCGTGGCGCAGCTTACGACATTTCGTTTCAACGTCGATGAACCGGTGCCAGCCGTGCATCCGCCGCAAGCGGAAGCCATCGCGGTCTCCGATGTCGCGGCGCGGCTGTTGCCGCCCACAAGTCCGCGTTTCGTTCAAGATCCAGCCATCATCACCACAACGCTGACCAAGGACCAACCGCTCGGGTATTTTTATGCCGACACGCCGAACGGGTTGGCGGCCTACCCAAACGATTTCGATCTTATCGGCGGGCCTGACGCCGCGTCCTTCGTCCTCGAACGCCATTCCAACGGTCACACGGGTTTGCGTCCCACGTCGGAGTTCGCTGACAGGATCAATGCCGCGCGCACCGCGCACAGCACGGCAACCACCGAGAGCTTCACGGTTAGGGTCGTCGCGCGCGACACTGCGGGACTCCGATCTACGCCGACGGATGTAATCGTTCAAATTGACCGATCAAAACGTGGACCTGTTCTTCCGCGGCGTTTGTGACGCCTGGACGAACGCGCTTCAACGCGGCCTCGCACGCACGGCGCAGGAACAAGCCGCGGCGAATGTGGTGCTTGGCAGAAACCTTGAAAACCGGATGGCTCTTGAAGCGCAGAAGATGATGGCGACCACGGTGCGAAACGTTGCGCTGGGCGTTGCCGGAAGCGCAATGGCCATATTCTTGACGGTGGCGCTGTTCTTGGCGTTTCTGGCAATGGAGGGGCATTCCAAAGCACTACGCGAAGCGGTGGAAGCTCTCGCTCGGCAATCCCATGGCGGAAGCCGATCATCATAGGTAAGTCATGGCGTTCAAGTTGCGTCTCGCGCTTCGTGCCCCGCTCCCACGGCGGACAATCGGATCCTACCCAATGTTGCGTCCGATCGCGGCGCTGGCGCTGACGACTCTACTGGTGCTCTCCCCTTCGCCTCTTGCTCGCGCGCAATCGAACAACAACAACGGAACGGAACTCGGAAACGCCATCGCTGGCCTCATCACCGGCGCCATCAACCAGGCGAGGATGAATCGCGTCACCAGAACCTGGGCAAACGTCGACCCCGATATCCAGAAATGTCTAGCCGATCGCTACAACACGCCGGTCAGCGCTTTGATCCAGAACTATGTCGGCGCCGACGATTATCGATTGCGGGAGCCGATCGCCAATTGCACTCAAATCGTGGCCCAGCAACGCCAGCAAGCCGCGGCGGAAGAAAGCGCCCGCCAAGCGGCGGCGGCGGCGGAAGCACAAGCGCAACAACAAGCGGCGGCGGCTCGCGAGGCCGAGGCGACCGCGCGTCGAACTCAGCTCACGCAGCGATACGGGTCGACGATGGCCGCGACGATACTATCTGGTCAGGTCAACAACGGCATGACGCCGGACCAGGTGCGCGCCGCGCTCGGCCAGCCGCTTCAGATCGAGCAGCTGACGCCGACGGACGCGATTTGGCATTACAGCTCCAGGCGCGTCTATTTGTCGAATGGAAGAGTGGTCGGTGTGCGTTCGCTCAACTAACGCAGTGGGTCCGGTCACATCGGCGCCCGCCGATGCGCTCGGCGGTCAATCATGAGGCTTGGGTTTGCAGCGGCGTCCGCATGCTTGATCCTGGCAGCTTGCGGACAGAATCCGTTGGAAGCGCGCGACGTCCATGTCCTTCAGACCTTCGTCGAGCAGAAGGCGACGTGCCCGGGCGACGTCTGCGTGCCAGCCGCGGATCAGCGCCAAGTCGCGGAATGCATGCGAATTACGCTGCGCGAACAGCGGCCCGCGTCCAACGAGTACGACGACTTCATCCGCGACCTGGACGAAGCACGCACCAACGCGCGCCAGTCAAGTGAACTACCGCCGGAACGTGTCGCACAGCTAGGTCAGACAATCATCACAGCCAACCAAATTATGACCGTCTGCGCATTGAACATCGTGCCGCTTGCGCCGCAAACTCAAGTTGTGCCCGCTCCCGAGCCACCTGCCAGTTCGCCGCCGGCGGCGATCAACACGCAAGCGGCGGGCACAGGATCGGGCTCTCCATCCGACCCGTGCGTGCAGGCTCGCGCCGACTGGGCTTCCCTTCAAAACAGCGATAGCGTAGCAATCCTGCGCATCTATCGAAATAATTTGCCGGCCGCTTGCGTTGTGCAACGCGCTTTGGCGGACGCACGCGTGCAGCAGCTATCGCAAATACGCACCGCGCCATCCCCACAATTGCAGCAACCCTCTCAGCCGCGCAGGCCTCCCACGTCGCAATCGCAACCGCCGCGCAACGCACAATCGCCACCCCCTCCAAGCGTTGTGCGCGCCCCGGAGTTGCAGCGTCCGGATACAACGCCTCCCACACCTCCCGTACAACAGGCCGCTCCGCAGTCGAGTGGCGGGCGATTGATCTGGACGGCTCAGCCTACTCCACAAATGCTTAGCCAGCTTTATCCTCGACGCGCGCGACTGGAAGTTATGGACGGCACGGCGACCTTAGACTGCACGATGCTTGCAAGCCTAAGCGCCGATTGCCGCGTCGTGTCAGAGCGACCACTTGGATATGGGTTCGGAGAGGCCGCTCTGCAGGCTTCTCGTGCGCTGCGCGTCGCGCCCGCGCGCACTGACGGAACCCCCTCCGCCGGAGTTCATTCACAGGTTAGAGTGAATTTCCAACATGAGACGCTGACAACCGGACCCACCTCACACTAGCGCCGAACGATCATTCCGCGCTCCAGTTTGGCTTAGACATTGTTGTCGCGACCCGGTTCTACTGATCTGGCTGATCCAGCCGAGTGAGTCGAACGCACGCCCGCTCATCGCTGTATGATTCTGGAAGATCGCATGAAGCAATCAGAGCGCTTCGAGCCTATCGACCGCATCGCCCGCGAGCCTCAAAGCCGCTTCAAACCTACGAACTAAATGCCTCCTTGCGTTCGTTTGGGATACTCGTCTCCAACACAGAGGCGGTTTTCCAGTAAGTGGGTTTATGCGAAGAGCATCTTGGCCGGCGAACCGCTTGACGCTGTGCGGCGCATTGCTGGCGACTTGAACATGAACGCGGCGGCGATCGTTTCCGGCGTATCCCTTCCCCTGAAACATTGGGAAGGGACAAAAAAGGATCGACTGTTCATCAGCCACGTCTCCGCCGACAAGGATAGGGCGATGCGGCTGCGCACATCCCTGAGGCGCATTGCGTTGCCGCATTTGTTGCCCACGAGGACATTCTTCCCAACGAAGGAATGGGAGTGGAGCTGCTGCGCGCTTCACACCATGGATGCGTTCTTGGCAATGCACACTAAGGGCTTTTCAGCCAGTAATGGACGCAGCAGGAATTCGGCCTTGCCGTTTGCGCATCCTTTGCTGCGATCACATCGAGTCGCGTTGCCACTACAGAAATGTTGGTGGACCCTAGCGGGATCGAACCGCTGACCTCCTGCATGCCATGCAGGCGCTCTCCCAGCTGAGCTAAGGGCCCGATAGCGGCGCTGCGGCAGCAGCGGCGTTCCGGATTCGGGAAGGGCGGAACCTAACCGCCACCCGATTGGCGTCAAGCGGCCCTAGCGGCCGCCATCGTCCTCCTCGGCGCCGGGAACACCGAGTTCATCCTCGTTGAACTCTTCCTCGTCCTCGATCAGCGGCACGGAATCGTCGTCCGCAGCATCGCCAACCTCCTCTTCCTCTTCTGAGAAGCCTTCGGGAATTTCCTCACTGCCGGCCGGCGCTTCCTCGTCGTCATCATCGGTACTGAGGATTGGCTCGGCCTCGGCTTCACCGTCGGCCTCAACGGCGTCATCGGCCTCTTCTTCGTCCTCGTCCTCGTCGCCCTCCGCTTTGACCTTCTTCTTTTCGAGTTCCTCATCGTCCTCGTAAGCCGCCTCATTCGCGCTCACCCGCGAGCGGCCGCGTCGAACACGCACACCTTCCTCAGCAGGATCGAAGGCGGTGGAGCATTTGGGACACGTGGCGGGACGCTTGCGAAGGTCGTAGAATCTTGCCCCGCAACTCGGGCAAACTTGTTTATCGCCCAGATCGGTCCTGCCCAAATGGCTCTCCTTCGGCACGTCTTTGATTCACGGCCCCTACGCGGGGCGGTCGCTTGCCACCATCGGGGGCGCCTGTCAAAAGCTTTATCGCTGCATTTTCAGCAGCTGACGGCGCGAGTGGACCAATGCGGCTGAAGTCGCGATTCGCAGGCCCTTTGCGTGGCCGCGCCCGGCCCCCAGGCGACAAATCCATCTCCCACCGCGCGCTCATCTTGGGAGCGCTTGCCGAGGGAACAACCACCGTGGATGGCTTGCTGGAGGCGGCGGACGTGCTTCACAGCGCGGACGCCGCCAAGGCCTTTGGGGCAAGGGTGGAGCGTAGTCCGGAGGGCCGCTGGACCATCGAGGGCGCGGGCGGCTTCAAACAGCCGCCGGAAACCATTGATTGCGGTAATTCCGGCACCGCGGCGCGAATCCTAATCGGGGCCGCCGCCGCCTATCCGATCAGCGCCCGCTTCGATGGCGACCAGTCACTGCGTAAGCGCCCGATGAACCGCGTCGTGGCGCCGTTGACGCAAATGGGCGCGCGCTTCGACAGCGCCAGAGGCACGCTGCCTATGGTGGTGCATGGCGGCAAGCTGAAAGGCATCACCTACCGCTCCCCGGTGTCATCGGCGCAGGTGAAGTCCGCGGTGCTGCTGGCGGGCCTGGGCGCCGACGGCGAAACCATCTTGGTTGAACCAGAACGGTCACGTGATCACACGGAGCGCATGCTCAAGGTCTTCGGTGCCGACTTTGACGTGGTCGACATCGACGGCGCACTGCATCCGCGCATTCGACCGGGCAAGCTCAAAGGCGCCCACATCTATGTGCCAGGCGATCCGTCGTCGGCTGCGTTTCCCATCGCCGCAGCGCTCATCGCGCAAAAGTCAGAAATCCGGATCGAGGATCTGTTGGTCAATCCGCTGCGCCTTGGTCTGATCGAGACGCTTCTGGAGATGGGCGCCTCGCTCACCTTCGAAGAACGCCGCGATCCGATCGGCGAGCCGATTGCCGATCTGGTGGTGAAGACGAGCCGGCTCAACGGAGTCACGCCTCCAGCACGGCGCGCGCCCTCGATGATTGACGAGTTTCCCATCCTGTCGGTGATTGCGGCGTTTGCTGAGGGTGAAACCCGCATCGAAGGCGCCGCCGAATTGCGGGTGAAGGAAAGCGACCGCATCGCCATGATGGTGGATGGCTTGCGCGCTTGCGGTGTCGACGCTGAGGAATTGCCAGATGGGCTCATCGTGCGCGGCGGCGGACCAAAGAGCGTGCGCGGGGGCGCCAACATCCGCACGCATGGCGATCACCGCGTGGCCATGTCATTCCTAGTGCTGGGCATGGCATCGAAAGAACCGGTTGTCGTCGATGATGCGGAAATGATCGCCACATCGTTCCCGGATTTTGCCGGTTTTCGACGGCGATGAAAATTCCCAAGAGGTCGATGGGAAGCCCAAGCGCAATGGCGATCGGCGCAATCGACGCGATGTAACTGACCTGACCCGGCAAGCCGACGGCGCCTACACTCATCGCGTACGCCACTGCGAGTCCTGCGCCGATCTGCAGCATCGACGGATGCAGACCATAGCAATGCGCGATGAAAAAGCAGACAGCGAGATTGCCCACCGGACTGGTGAAGCGGAACACGGCAACCGCCAGAGGGAGTATCACGTCCACCACCCGCTCGGGCAATCTTAGGCCATCGCGCGCCGCCGCGATCATCGCGGGCAATGAGGCGAGCGAGGATTGCGTCGAGAGCGCAATCACCCAGACCGGCAACATCGCGCCAGTGAAACGCCCAATCGGCTGTCTCGCGATGGTGACCGCCATCAGCCACCCGATCAAGGTCATCGTTGCGAGCACGCCCGCCACCACCACGATGTATTGAAGAATGAGCTGCAGAACGGCTTGAATGTCAGCATGCGCAGCGTTGCTTGCGGCGAGCCCGACGCCGAGCGCCAAGCAGAAAACGCCAATCGGCGCCGCAAGTAGCACCCAATGCACGATGACCACCATCGCTTCCGACACAGCGCGGAAAAGCGTGACGATCGATGCACGCAGGTCCTGCGTGAGCCGCGTGCAAGCAAACCCAAAAAACAGTGCAAAGAAGACCAGCGGCACCATCTTCTCGTCCGCCGCGGCGCCGACCGGATTCGAGGGCGCAAGGCTCGCCAGCCAATCCACGAAGGTCGGCGGTGACGCGATATGCGGCGCACTTGCGCCCGCACCGGCGATCAGAGCTTGCGCGGCCGCGCGATCGACCGGCCAAAGCGATAGCCAGAACTCCGTCAACCCGATTGCATATGCGCCCGCCAGAAAAAGCAGCACGGCGAACAGGATCATCGCACGGAATACCAGGCCGCCGGTCTGCGCCGCGTCCGCCACGGACGCCACGCCAACGACGAGCAACGCAAACACCAGCGGCACCACAGTCATGCGCAGCGCGTTGAGCCAGAGATCGCCAAACGCCTTCACGACCGTCGCCGCCGATATGAATTGCGCGTTGTGGGTTTCCTCGACCCACGCGCCAAGCGCGATGCCCGCCACCAATGCCAGCAGGACTACAAAACTAAGCGGCTTGATCATGCGACCCCCAAGAAGGTCGCACTTGTTAGCGTGGCGATACGATACGCGCCAGCGCCGCTAAGCCAACGCCGCTTCACGCGCGCGTGTTTCCGCCGCCGCTTGTGCAGGCCTCTTCTGGAAGATCAGCACGCCATCCTCGAGCGCCCCAAAACGCAGATCCATGAGGTCATGCCCATAGGATTGGTTCTGCTTCCAGGGCGCCATGGTGGTCTGCTTTGGCAGGATGCCCTGCGCGCGCTGGAAATAGCCGGACGAGAAATCCACGAACGGCTTGTCCTCGTGCTCCGGCCCCAATTGCGGCGTGGCAGAGTCGAGTTTGTAGTCGTGTAAATAGTTGATGACGCGACAAACGTACTGACAGATCAAGTCGGCGCGCAGGGTCCAGGAGGCGTTGGTGTAACCGAACACAGACGCGAAGTTCGGCACGCCGGAATACATCGCGCCCTTATAAGCATAGAGCTCGCCGGTTTTGATCGCCCTGCCGTCGACCGTGAGTTCGGTCCCGCCCCACATTTGTAGGTTCAAACCAGTTGCAGTGATGATGATATCCGCTTCCAGTTCTTGGCCTGAGCTCAGCTTGATGCCCTTCTCGGTAAACGTCTCGATAGTATCGGTCACCACTGAGGCTTTGCCGTCGCGGATGGCCAGGAACATGTCGTTGTCCGGCACCAGGCAGAGCCGCTGCTCCCACGGATTGTAGCGCGGAGTGAAATGCGTCTCCATGTCGTAGTCCGGCCCAAGTTGTTCGCGGATGAGGCCGAGCAGACGTTCCTTGGTTTTCTGCGGCCGCTTGCGCGCCAACCTGAAGAAGATCTGCTGGAAAAGCACTTTGCGGAGGCGAGTGATGTCATACGCCAGCGACTCCGGCATGCGCCGCCGCATCCAGTTCGCCATCGCATCTTCAGCTGGCAACGACACCATGTACGTGGGTGAGCGCTGCAGCATGGTGACGTGCGCTGCTTTGTCGGTCATCGCGGGCACCAAAGTCACTGCGGTTGCACCCGAGCCGATGACGATCACCCGCTTGCCGGAATAGTCCAAGTCTTCCGGCCAATGCTGGGGATGGATCAGCGTGCCCTTGAACTGATCCATGCCCTTGAAATCGGGCAGATAGCCTTTGTCGTAATTGTAGTAGCCCGCGCAGCTCAGCACGAACTTGGCGGTGAAGCGCACCGGCTTGCCCTCGTGCTCAGCCTCCACCGTCCAGCGCGCTGCCTCGCTCGACCACGAGGCGCGCAACACTTTGTGCCTGAAGCGGATGTGCTCACGGATGCCGTACTCGTCGGCCGTCTCGTTCACGTACTTTCGGATCGAGGGTCCGTCGGCGATCGCCTTCTGCTCGCGCCAAGGCTTGAAGGCATAGCCCAGCGTGTACATGTCGCTGTCGGAGCGGATGCCCGGGTAGCGAAAGAGATCCCAAGTGCCGCCGATGGCCTCGCGATTCTCGAGAATGACGAAACTGCGATCGGGGCAATCGCGCTTCAAATAATAGCCTGCACCGACGCCAGATAGCCCCGCGCCAACGATCAGGACGTCGAACTCTTCGTCAGTGGTTGTTCCGTATGCCATGGCCCATTGTCGCGCACTCGTCGCCTCCTACCAAGAGCTAACGCTGGGTCATTTGCGGTGACGCTCAGTTTCCGTAGAGGGGTGATTGTTCGATGCGGCCTACAGCGCTTAGCGCGGCCTGCACATCGGGCCGCGCACGCACTTGCGCCAAACGCTGCAACTCAACCGCTTCGAGCGGAAGATGACGCGTCTCGAGGTGGCGGAACGGTTGCAGCGCTAGGATCGCCCGCTCGCGCTCGACAGGGTTGGCGAGCCGGCGGATCATCAGCGCGGCGGCCCCATCGATGTCGTTCATGCAGAGCAGGGCGTGCGCCAGCGCGCCAGGATTATCCATTTCATGGGCGCGCAAGATGGCAAGGGCCGCATTTTGAGTCGCCGGATCGTGCAATTGCTCAGCTGCACAGGCCCGTTCCGATTGGCGCAACAGCTCGCCGTAGCTGTTGAGGTGGGGGAGCAAAGTTTGCAGAACCTGTAACGCGTCAGTGGCGCGGCCTTCGGCATTCAGAAGGCCAGCGAACTCGACGGCCTGGTTGGCATTCGATCCCCCTCCGCCGTTGGCGCTGACTGATTCAAGATAGATGGATCTGGCTTCGTCGTTGCGACCCAGATCGTAGAGAAGGTCAGCCTTCTCGTTCAGGAGCCATTGCAGCTGCTCTTCCAGATCATCGAAGCTTTGCGCCGCCTGCTCAGCCCGAGCTGCGGGAAGGACACGTTCGATGACGTCGAGGGCCTCGCGCGAGCGTCCGACATCGCGCAGCGCACGCGCCAGACCCACGACTGCCGAAAGTTGTCGCGGATGGTCCGCTACGGCGCGGCGCGCGCGCGCGATCGACTCATTCGCCACCGACTCCACATCGAGGTGCCGCTCAAAGGCCGAATCGCTGCGTAGAGGGTCATAGATTTTGTTGATGCGGATGGTCAGAATGGCTTGAGGGTCAACAACCCCGTCGAGCCGCGCCCGCGCTTGCGCTACTTGGTTGTGCAGGAGCAGTAGGCGTGCGTGATCGAGACGAAAGAAATCGTCAAACGACGCGTCGTTCGGCGTATAGTGAGCGCTCACAAGCAAATTGTGCATCTGCAGCGCGATATCCGAACCGCCGCTGATGTTTTCTGCCGCCCGGATCGCGCCCCACGCATTGAAGGATTCCAGTGCGGCGAAATCCTTCGGCGAGGTCTGAGCGAGGTCGAAGAAGGCTTGCACGGTCAGCGCATCGTTGTCGGACGACATGCCGAGGATCAGGCGCACCTTGTCAGCCCATGTGGCATTCAGGTCGTGCGCCGCTGTCGCCGCCGCGATAGCCGCTTCCGCGTCCTGCAGCGACATGGCGCAGCCAACCACGGCGGCTAGGAAGTTTGACTGATCCTCGGAACTGAGCTGCTGCTGAAACTCTGTCGAGGGCCAGAATTGGCGCGCGGTCGGCAATGCCGCTTCGCAGGTCGAAGCATCGGAAAGCTGACCGTAGAGCGATACCGCGCGGGTCTGCGCATAGGTCTGTTGCGACAGTGCCGGCGGCGCGGACGCGGCCAGCATCAGCAATGCAGCGATGAAGGTGTTCAATCGCATTCCGCATTCCCCATTTGCGACCTTAGCGGGCTCCGCTTGAAAGCAAAGCCTTTCGCGAAGCGCCTGCGCTCGCTACACGCGGCGCCATGATCATCGCGGTGGATGGACCCACAGCGTCGGGCAAAGGCACGATCGCCAAGCGCCTGGCGGAGCACTACGGCCTGAAGCGCCTGGACACCGGCTCGCTTTATCGCGCCGTCGGGCTCGCGGTGCTTGATGCCGGCGGCAATCCAACCGACGAGCAAGCCGCCATCGCTGCCGCCGAAGCGCTCGATCTCAGCGCCATCGACGAACACCGCATCCGCTCCGCCGCCGCCGGCGCCGCGGCTTCGGTGGTCGCCAACATACCCGCGGTCCGGGTCGTGCTGCGCAAAGCCCAGCGCGTGTTCGCCAACGACCCTCACGGCGCAGTGCTGGATGGCCGCGATATTGGGACGGTGATCTGCCCGGACGCAGAGGTGAAGCTCTACGTCACCGCCGATCTCGGCCCGCGCGTCGAACGCCGCCTGGCCGAGCTAAAAAGCCGTGGTGAAGACATCACTTACCAGGAGCTGGAGCGACAGATTGCCGAACGGAGACCGCCGGAGCCAACCGGTCGGCCCGTGTCAATTCTGGAGTTGAAAGTCTTATGGCTGCACAAGCCCAATCCCAATCCATGACCCCCTCGCGCGACGACTTCGCCGCGCTCCTCGACCAAAGCTTCGAAACCCGCGGGATGATCGAAGGCAAGGTCATTCCAGCCACCGTCGTCGCCATCGAAAACGACTTTGTCGTCGTCGATATCGGCTTGAAGACGGAAGGCCGCATCCCGGTCCGTGAATTTTACACCGACGACAACGCGCCGCTGCCGAAGCCGGGCGAGATCGTCGAAGTCTATCTCGACCGCATCGAAAACGCGCTGGGCGACGCCGTCGTCAGCCGCGAAAAGGCGCGCCGCGAAGAAGCCTGGACGCGCCTTGAAAAGAATTTCGCCGCCCAAGAAGCGGTGAACGGCGCCATTGTCGGGCGCGTCAAAGGCGGCTTCACGGTGGACCTCGGCGGCGCCAACGCGTTCCTGCCGGGTAGCCAAGTCGATATCCGCCCGGTGCGCGATGTCGGCCCGCTGATGAACATCATGCAGCCGTTCGCGATCCTGAAAATGGACCGTCAGCGCGGCAACATCGTCGTCTCGCGCCGCGCCGTGCTCGAAGAGAGCCGCGCCAGCGAGCGCGCTGAAATCGTCGGCCAACTCAAGGAAGGCGAAGTCCGCGAAGGCGTGGTCAAGAACATCACCGACTACGGCGCCTTCGTGGATCTCGGCGGCATCGATGGTCTCTTGCACGTCACCGACATGAGCTGGAAGCGCGTCAACCACCCGAGCCAAGTGCTCAACGTGGGCGACACGGTGAAAGTCCAGATCGTGAAGATCAATCCGGACACCCAGCGCATCAGCCTCGGCATGAAACAGCTGCTCACCGATCCGTGGGATGGCGTCGACGCGAAATACCCGGTCAACGGCAAGTTCACCGGCCGCGTCACCAACATCACCGACTACGGCGCCTTCGTTGAACTCGAGCCGGGCGTCGAAGGCCTGGTCCACGTCAGCGAGATGAGCTGGACCAAGAAGAACATGCATCCGTCGAAGATTCTGAGCACCTCTCAGGAAGTCGACGTGCAGGTTCTCGATGTGGATGGTGAAAAGCGCCGCATCTCGCTTGGCATCAAGCAAGCCCAAGCCAATCCGTGGGATGCGTTCATCTCTGAACACCCGGTCGGTTCGGTGATCGAAGGCGAAGTCAAGAACATCACTGAATTCGGTCTGTTCATTGGCCTCACCCCCGACCTCGACGGCATGGTTCACCTCTCCGACATCGCTTGGGACGTGCAGGGCGAAGAATCCCTCACCCGCTACAACAAGGGCGACGTCGTGAAAGCCAAAGTGCTCGACGTCGACGCCGAGAAGGAGCGTATCTCGCTGGGCATCAAGCAAGTCGCGTCCGATCCAATGTCGGAAGCTGATTTCCGCAAGGGTCAGATCATCACGGTCGAAGTGGTGGACGTGGCGACCGGCGGCATCGAAGTGGCGTTCGGCGAAGGCAACGCGCTTCGCAGCTTCATCCGCAAGTCCGACCTCTCGCGCGATCGCCAAGAGCAGCGCGCCGACCGCTTCTCGGTAGGCGACCGCCTCGACGCGATGGTGACCAGCTTCGATCGTTCGAGCCGCAAGGTCTCGCTGTCGATCAAAGCCATGCAGCTGGCGGACGAAAAGGAAGCCATCGCGCAGTTCGGCTCGTCCGACTCCGGCGCTTCGCTCGGCGACATCCTGGGCGCGGCCCTCAAGGACAAGAACAAGCAATAGTGGAGCGCCGGCTTTCAGCCGGCAGCTCTCCAAGAAATGCCGGCAAAGTGCCGGCGATCAAAGACGAGGCCCGGTGGACTCCACCGGGCCTTTTCTTTTCATTTTTCAAGCGGCTAGAGGATTGACCTCGGCCGGCGCCAGGCTTCTACTCTGGACTGGATCAATGGGGAGCGGTCCATGTTGCGATCCGAACTGGTCGTCAAACTTCAAGAAGAGTTTGCGCCGATGAAGGCACAGGAAGTCGAGCACGCCGTCGACATCGTACTCGATGAAATCGCCACCGCTTTGGCTACGGACGGGCGCGTCGAATTGCGCGGCTTCGGCGCTTTCTCGGTGCGTAAGCGCGGCGCGCGCACCGGCCGCAATCCCCGGACCGGCGCGGCGGTAAAGGTTTCCGCCAAGCGCGTGCCATTCTTCAAGCCCGGCAAGGAACTCCGGCTCAACGTCAACGGCGGCGAAGAGCCGTAATCAGCGGCGCATCTTGTCGAAACCCTCGGCCGCCTTCTGCACGTCCTCCGGAAGATCCTCCATCTCTTGGATCTGCCGCACTTCGATCGTCTCGTTGTCGCCGCCCGGGCACTTCTTGGCCCATGCGATAGCTTCGTCGCGCGATTTCACGTTGATGATCCAATAGCCGCCAAGCACTTCCTTGGTCTCGGCGAACGGGCCATCGGTGACCATTGGTTGGCCGCCCTTGAACGAAACGCGAGCGCCCACCGACGGCGGGTGCAGGCCATTCAGATCAATTAGAATGCCCGCACCTTGGAGTTCCTTGTTATAGGCCATCATGGCTTCAACGGCCTTGGCTTCCGGCATCGTGTTCGGCGCGGCGGTCTCGTACCCCTTTGGGATCATCAGCATCATGAAGCGCATTCGCGTGTCCTCCTGGCTCTAGGACGAACCGCGCACACGCAGTCCGACATTTTGTTTCGATGGCGAGTTCCGGCGTGCGCCGAACGCTCGGACGGAACTCCCGTCCATCATTGGCTAGCGTCCGTTTGGGAATAATGGCAAAGGACGGCCACGGGAAATTGCAGAGAGGCAACCGACCAATGTCCATGCTGAAGGAGTTCCGCGAATTCGCGCTCAAAGGCAGCGTTGTTGACCTGGCGGTCGGCGTCATCATCGGCGCGGCGTTCGGAACCATCGTGTCGTCGCTCGTCGACGACATCATTATGCCGCCGATCGGCTTGGCGCTGGCGGGGATCGACTTCTCGACGCTGAAACTGGTCTTGCACCCCGCGACCGCCGCCGTCGGGACCGAAGGCCAAGCCGGCTACGCCGCGGCCGTTCCGGAAACGGCGATCAGCTACGGCAAGTTCATCAACGCCGCGATCAAATTCATCATCGTCGCCTTCGTGCTGTTCTTCATCATCAAGACCATGAACACGATGAAGCGGAAGGAAGAAGAAGCGCCGGCAGCACCTCCGGCGCCTCCGGCCGATGTGCAGCTCCTGACCGAAATCCGTGATTTGTTGAAGACGCGTTCCTAACTAGGGGCGTATGGCTGACGTCAAAATCTGCGGCATTACCGATGCGCACGCGCTGGACGCAGCGGTTGACGGCGGTGCGCGCTACGTCGGTTTCGTCGTCTATCCGAAGAGTCCACGACATCTCTCGCGCGACAAGCTCGGCGCGCTCAGCAATCGTGCGCGTGGTCGCGCGCAGATCGTAGTGGTCACGGTTGATGCGGATGATGAACTACTCTCGCTGATCCAGCATCACGCCAAACCGGACTGGATCCAGCTGCATGGCCGCGAACGCCCGGCGCTGGTCTCGCATGCGCGCCAGTACGCCCGCACGGGCGTGATTAAAGCGCTGGGCGTTGCGCGCCGCGAGGACCTGGACGGCGCCAGCGCCTACGAGAACGTCGCCGAAATGCTTATGTTCGACGCCAAGCCACCCCCTGGCGGCCTCCCCGGCGGCAACGCAGCCGCCTTCGACTGGCCCATCCTGGCCGGCCAGCGCTTTGCCCGGCCCTGGATGCTCTCGGGCGGGCTGACCCCTGCAAACGTGCAGGAGGCGATTGCAGCCTCAGGGGCGGCCATCGTGGACGTCTCCTCTGGCGTCGAAAGCGCCCCCGGCCTAAAGGACCCAGCGAAAATCTCCCAATTCCTCAAAGCCGCAACCTCGGCAGAATGACTGACCACGTGCATCCAAATTTTCGTCATTCCGGGGCATCGCGCAGCGATGAACCCGGAACCCAGGGGATGCCAGAGTGCGGTGCGTTCGCCCCTGGGTTCGGGACCGCGCTGCGCGCGTCC
Organism: Pseudomonadota bacterium; assembly: GCA_016195245.1. Taxonomy (GTDB): domain Bacteria; phylum Pseudomonadota; class Alphaproteobacteria; order Caulobacterales; family Aquidulcibacteraceae; genus Vitreimonas. The sequence goes on along the minus strand of JACQAC010000120.1, from coordinate 5,424 downwards.
GGAATGACGATGTTGGTTGGCGTTCGGAGCCGGTGATGGACGTTCGCCGCAACTGGCAGGATCTGCCTGACGACAAAGGTCGTTTCGGCGCTTATGGCGGTCGTTACGTCGCCGAGACGTTGATGCCGCTCGTGCTGGACTTGGAGAAGGCCTACCGCGCCGCCCAGGCCGATCCCGCCTTCGCCGCGCAGATGGACGATTTCTGGACCCATTATGTGGGCCGACCCTCGCCGCTCTATTTCGCCGAGCGCCTGACCGAGCATTTCGGTGGCGCCAAGATTTACTTCAAACGCGACGAGCTCAATCACACCGGCGCGCACAAGATCAACAATTGCCTCGGCCAAGTGCTGCTCGCCAAGCGCATGGGCAAGACGCGCATCATCGCGGAAACCGGCGCCGGCCAGCACGGCGTGGCCACCGCCACCATCTGCGCGCGTTTCGGCTTGCCGTGCGTCGTATTCATGGGCGCCACCGACATTGAGCGGCAGAAGCCCAACGTCTTCCGCATGAAGCTGCTCGGCGCTGAAGTGCGTCCGGTGACATCAGGCGCCGCCACGCTGAAAGACGCTATGAACGAAGCGCTGCGCGATTGGGTCACCAACGTCCACGACACCTTCTATTGCATCGGCACCGTCGCCGGCCCGCACCCCTATCCGGAAATGGTGCGCGATTTTCAAAGCATCATCGGCCGCGAAGCCCGTGCGCAAATTCTGGAACGCGAAGGCCGCTTGCCCGATGCGGTGGTGGCCTGCGTCGGCGGCGGCTCCAACGCCATCGGCCTCTTCCACGCCTTCCTCGATGATGAAGCCGTGAAGATCTACGGCGTAGAAGCAGCAGGCCGTGGCATCGATGATCGCTTCGAACATTCCGCCGCCATCAGCGGCGGCCGCCCCGGCGTGCTGCACGGCAACCGCACTTATCTTTTGCAAAACGAAGACGGCCAAATCCTCGAAGGCCATTCGATCAGCGCCGGCCTCGACTACCCCGGCGTCGGTCCCGAGCACTCTTACCTCAATGACATCGGCCGCGCCAAATATCTGAGCGCTACCGATGATGAAGCGCTGGCCGCTTTCCAACTCTGCGCCAAACTGGAAGGCATCCTGCCGGCCCTCGAACCCTCACATGCGCTCGCTCGCGTCGGCGACATCGCGCGCGAGCTCGGCCCCAAAGGCCTCATCATCATGAACCTCTGCGGGCGCGGCGATAAAGACGTGTTCACTGTGGCGGATGCGCTTGGCGTGAAGCTGTGAGCGTGCGCGGTACTATCGCCGCACTTCTAGGCATATCGGCCGTGTCTGGCTGCGCGTATGCGCCACCCGCAGTCGATCTTCCGTACATTTCCGGCACCCACGCGTGTCATATTGAGTCACAAGGTCATCGGGCCTTTTGCGCCCGATTGCTTCATTCGCGCTTCGCGGCAACCGCATTGTCTCGACATGATCATGATCGGAATCAATCGCGACCGAGGCATCATCATGATTGAGCCTCGCGGAATACCGTTTTGTTCCGAGCAGCTATGACGGCGCCCCTCGAAACGTTGCGCGCAAACCCCCTCCCCTTGAGGGGAGGGGGCAGGGGGCGGGGTGAAGCTCCGGCATTTGAAAACTTCCTTTGCGTGCGCAACTCCAAACACCGCGCATCACCCCACCCCCTAACCCCCTCTCCTCGAGGAGAGGGGGAATGACTGCGCGTCTCGACAAACGCTTCGCTGACTTGAAGCAAAACAATCGCGCCGCGTTCGTCGCCTACATCATGGCGAGTGATCCCGATCACGAGACCTGCTTCGACATTCTGCGCCAACTGCCCGCAGCGGGCGCGGATGTGATCGAGCTTGGCTTCCCCTTCTCCGATCCGATGGCCGACGGCGTCTCGGTGCAGAAAGCCGCGCGACGCGCGCTCAAAGCCGGCGGCTCATTGCGCAAAACCCTTGACCTCGTCACGCGTTTCCGCGCTCACGACAAAGACACGCCCATCATCCTCATGGGTTACGCCAACCCAGTGGAGCAATTCGGCCACACACGCTTTGCAGAAGAAGCACACAAGGCTGGCGTTGACGGCGCCATCATTGTCGATCTGCCGCCGGAAGAAGACGCCCCACTGCGCATGGCGCTTTCTCCACACGATCTTTCACTCATCCGCTTGGCGACGCCGACAACGAATGATGAACGGCTGAAAACCGTACTCGATGGCGTTTCTGGTTTCATTTACTACGTTGCCGTCGCCGGAGTAACCGGCGCGAAAGCTGCGGTCGCAGATCATGTCGGCGCCGCGGTGGAACGCTTGAAGCGCGCCACGAGTTTGCCGATTGCGGTGGGATTTGGCGTACGCGAGCCGGAAGCTGCGCGCGCCATAGCGTTAACGGCCGATGCTGTTGTAGTCGGCTCCGCCATTGTCGGTGAAATCGCCAATGGCGCGAGCGAAAAGGCCGTCGAACGCGTCTTGCGCAAGGTCAAGCAATTGAGCGATGCTGTGCACACGGCCCGGGAAGTTGAAGGTAAATCGCCATGAACTGGCTGTCGAATTTCGCGCGGCCCGGCTTGAAGAAGCAAGGCGCTGAAGAGCCCAAGCGCGACACGCCCGACAATCTTTGGATCAAGGATCCGATCAGCGGCGATTTGATTTATCGCTCAGAGCTTGAAGCTTTGCATTGGGTCACGCCGTCTGGCTTCCACATGCGCATCGGTCCCGAGCCGCGCTTCCGTCAATTGTTCGATGATCAGGCTTGGCAGAAGATCACGCTGCCAAAGGTCGAAACCGATCCGCTAAAATTCAAGGACGACAAGAAGTACGTCGATCGCCTGAAGAGCGCGCGCAACAAAGTGCGTCGCGACGACACGATGGAAGCCGGCTACGGCCGCGTCGGCGGATTGCCGACTGTCATCCTCGTGCAAGATTTCGAATTCATGGGCGGCTCGCTCGGCATGGCTGCCGGCGACGCCTTCATCGCCGCCGCCGAAGCCGCCGTGCGCCGCAATGCGGCGATGGTGATGATCACCGCCTCCGGCGGCGCGCGTATGCAAGAAGGCATCCTCTCGCTGATGCAGTTGCCGCGCACCACGCTCGCCGTACAAATGCTGAAGGAAGAGGGCCTTCCCTACATCGTGATCCTCGCCGATCCGACCACAGGTGGCGTCACCGCGTCGTACGCCATGCTCGGTGACATCCACATCGCCGAACCCGGCGCGCTCATCGGCTTCGCCGGCCCGCGCGTCATCGAGCAAACCATCCGTCAAAAATTGCCGGAAGGCTTCCAACGCTCGGAGTACCTGCACGACAAAGGCATGGTCGACATGGTCGTCGATCGTCGTCAGCTGAAAGCGACGCTGTCGACACTGCTCTCCGTGCTGATGTCCAAGCGCGCAGCGAATGCGGGCGCCGATGCTGAGACGATTGAAATGTTCGAAGGCGCGGAAGAAGAACCCGTATCGAAGCGCAAGCCCACCAAAGCGCCGCGCGCCAAGGCGGCGGAGTAATTTGCGATCTGCCCTTTAGAGTCATTCCGGCCGGAGGCGCGAAGCTCCGTAGAGCCGGAACCCAGGGGCAACTCGCTCAACTCTATGATCCCCTGGGTTCCCGATCGCGCTCCGCGCGTCCGGAATGACCCTGGACTTGCTTGCCGCGTCAGATGACAGATCGCGCTTTCGCCGCGTTTGAACGCTTGTTTGGCCCCGAATTCGGTCACGGTAAGTCATTCGATCTCGCGCCGCTGCGCGCGGCGCTGAACGCGCTCGGCGATCCGCAAGACAAGCTTCCCTTCCCAATCCACGTCGCCGGGACCAACGGCAAAGGCTCGACCATCGCCTTCATGCGTGCGATCGCTGAAGCGGCGGACCTGCGGGTTCACGCCTTCACTAAGCCGCACCTCCATCGCCTCACTGAGCGCTTCACAGTAGCCGCCAAGGCGGTCTCTGAAGATGCCCTCACCCTCGCTGCCGAACAGATCGCCGAAATCTCGCGCGACCTCACGCAATTTGATGCGCAAGTCGCTGCCGCCTTCCTGCTCTTCAGCGAAGAAGCCGCGGACATCACACTGATCGAAACCGGCATGGGCGGGCGTGACGATTCCACCAATGCCATCACCAGGCCAGCTGCGACGGTCATCACGCCGATCGCACTCGATCACCAAGATGCACTCGGCGCCACTTTATCCGAGATTACCATGCACAAAGCCGGCATTCTCAAACCTGGCGTCCCCGCCATCGTCTCGCGCCAACGCGACGAGGTTCGCGAAATCATCGAAGCGAGAGCATCACGCATCGGCGCACAACTGCAGCTGCAGGGCGTCGATTGGGACGCCTACGCCGCGCACGGCCGACTAGCCGTGCAAACGGAAGAAGAGACGCTTGATCTGCCGCTCCCAACCCTCGCCGGCCAACATCAGATCGATAATGCCGGCCTCGCTGTTGCAGCTCTGCTCTTTGCCGACGCGCCCATTTCCAACGACGCCTTCGCCGCAGGCATCGCCAACGCCCGCTGGCCCGCGCGCTTGCAACCGCTGACACGTGGGCCGCTTAGCGCGCCGATCCGCGCCATAGGCGGCGAAGTCTGGATCGACGCCGGCCACAACGCGCACGCCGCTGACGCTCTAGCGCAGGCGCTGCACGGCATGGACGCAAAGCGCCCAGCCACCACAGTCGCCATCATCGGCATGCGCGCGCGCAAAGATGCGAATGCATTTGTCAGCACGCTCGCGAGCGCCGTGGATCAGTTAATCGCCGTGCCGTTAAGCGAAGATCACATTGCGCCAGACGCGCTCGCACAACTCGCAGGAGCAAAGGACATCGACGCCTCAACCGTGGGATCCCTCGCCGCAGCCATGCAAAACGCGGCGCGGTTGACTGCGCCGCGTGTGCTGATCTGTGGGTCGTTCTTGCTGGCCGCTGAAGCGCTAGCAGCAGAAAGCGCCTAGACGCTTTCGTTCAGCCACTCGACGATCTTCGACTTCGGCATCGCGCCGACTTTCGTCGAAGCGACTTTGCCATCCTTGAACACCATCAAGGTCGGAATGCCGCGCACGCCGTAACGGCCGGGCGTCATCGGATTGTCGTCGATATTGAGTTTCACGACATTGACGCGTCCACCCATCTCGGTGGCGATCTCTTCCAGCGCCGGGCCGATCTGTTTGCAGGGGCCACACCACTCCGCCCAGAAATCCACGAGGACAGGCGTGCTCGACTTCAGCACGTCATTTTCGAAGCCGTCGTCGCTGGTTTTGGTCGTAGCCAAGTTATGCTCCCGAAAAGAGGGTCGAAGCCCGGATGTAGGCGCGAAAGGTTACCGATTCAACCACGCTCGAGCGCGTGCAATGCAGCATCCAAGCGGGCGTCCGGCAATGCCATCAGATGCGGTGTTTCCGTCCACAACAACGCACAGGTTACAGCGCGTCCGGAGAATATCTTCCGTAGGACGTTACGGTACAGCGCA
>JACQAC010000119.1 GCA_016195245.1 Pseudomonadota bacterium | reverse complement strand
CGGCGATCCTGCTTCATCAGCTTGCGCACGATCTGTACGCACCGGAACAGCAGCACGTTGTCGATTGTCGACATCAAGCCCGCCTGTTCGGCGGCGGGAATGAATTCCTGCGGCAGGATCAGACGGCCGGTCGAATCCTTCAGGCGTGTGAAACCTTCGTAGAAAACCGTCTTGCGCTGTGGCAGCTGCACGATCGGCTGCAGATGCAGCTCGACACGGTTTTCCAACAGTGCTTCGCGTACCAGATCCATCGGCCCGCGTGTGATCGGGTGCATCGGTGTAATATTGGGGGCGCCTTGAATGCTTTGAATGCGTGCATCCACGGCAGCGCCGAGTTTGTCGACGATTTGTTCGATGAGCTTCAATTCAACGCCGCCATTCTGCTGCGCTTCGATTTGTTGCGGCGCAGGCGTGCCGAACGCCATCGAGGTTTCGAGCTGCTCCAAGCGGGTGTGCATCGCATCGATGTCGGCCGTCACTTCGCGGTGCGCCGCGCGCAGACGTTCCATGTCGCCCTTGATGCGCTTCTCTGCGCCGCCAATGCGGCCCGCCGCAAAGCTTGCCGATAGCCCCGCGTGTGTGACGGCGCATGCGGAGAAGAGGCCGAGACCGCCCATAAAGGACGCCGCCGCGTCCTGACCGCCAATCTGGTTGAGCGCCAGGCCCACGGTCAGCGAAATCAGCGCGTAGGCGATGTAGAGAAGCGCGTGCGTGAAGAAGGGCATGGATCGTCCCGAATCTGCGGATGACCATGTCACGCGGACCGGAGTAACCGGAGTATTAATTGCCGGGCACAAATTGCCGCCCGCACCCGAAACGAGTCAACGATGCGCAACCAGACGCGTTTCCAGGCCAGCCTTCATCGCCGGCCATTCCTCCCGCAAAACGGAATACCAGGCATTGTCGCGCCAGCTGCCGTCCTTGCGGCGCATCGCATGCCGGTGAATGCCTTCGAACGTGGCCCCGGATTTTAGCATGGCGGCGCGCGAGCGCGCATTGATGGCGTCAGTCTTCTGATCCACCCGCTCCGCGCCGCTGTCGAAGGCGTGTCCGAACAGCAAGAGCTTCGCTGCCGGATTGATCGCTGTGCCGCGCGCCTCCGTCACATACCAGGTGCCGCCGATCTCGACGCCATCGTGCTTTGGGCGGATGTTCAAATAGCAAGATTGTCCGACGATCCGCTTATCAGGTCTGATCACCGCGTGTGGCATCCAGCGCCCGTGCGCCTGCTCTTCGCGGATCCAGGCGAAATAAGCGTCGAACCCCTCGTCGATGTTGAACGGCTGCAGCGTCCAGATGGTCGGATCGGCGCCGGCCGCCTTCAAACCTTCGTAGTGACGCGCCTCCATCGGCTCCAGCCGTACGAAGTCGTTCTCCAGTACCCTAGCGGTAAGGTTCATCGCCGCATTGCCCCCGAAACGAGGGGGGCTTAGCGTGCGGTCCGCAACCTCGCCAGCCGCCGGGAGATCAACATGTATTTCGAACATAGCGACAAGACGAAATCGTGGATCGACCGGATCGAACGGTTCATGGCCGATCATATTGTGCCCGCCGTACCGACCTATGAGGCACAGCAGAAGGAAGGCGGCCGCTGGAAGGTGATCCAGGTGGTCGAGGATCTAAAGAAGAAAGCGCGCGCCGAAGGCCTCTGGAATTTCTTCATGCCGCCGTCGAGCGGACACCCGAAGGTCGACGACACCTTCAAATTCGAAGGCGAGCAGCTCACCAATCTTGAATACGCGCCACTCGCGGAGATCATGGGGCGCGTCGGTTTTGCGTCGGAAGTGTTCAATTGCTCAGCGCCGGACACCGGCAACATGGAAGTGTTGGAGCGCTACGGCACCGCCGCGCACAAGGATCGCTGGCTGCGCCCACTGATGAATGGCGAGATCCGCTCGGCGTTTCTGATGACAGAGCCGGCAGTGGCGTCGTCGGACGCCACCAATATCCAATGCGAGATCAAGCGCGACGGCGCCGACTACGTCATCAATGGCCGCAAGTGGTGGTCATCTGGCGCTGGCGATCCGCGCTGCAAGGTCGCCATTTTGATGGGCAAGACCAATCCGGATAACCCCAAACATTCGCAGCAAAGCCAAATCCTTGTGCCGCTCGACGCCAAGGGCGTGAACATTCTCCGCCCGCTCACCGTGTTCGGTTATGACGACGCTCCGCACGGCCATATGGAAATCGAACTGAAGGATGTGCGGGTACCGACTGACAATTTGCTTCTTGGCGAGGGTCGCGGCTTCGAAATCGCGCAGGGGCGCTTGGGGCCTGGCCGCATCCATCACTGCATGCGCACCATCGGCGCCGCCGAAGTGGCGCTGGCCGCGCTCTGCAAGCGCATCACCAACCGCGTCGCCTTCGGCAAGACCATCGCCGAGCACTCGGTGTGGGAACAACGCATCGCCGAAGCGCGCACCGACATCGAGATGAACCGGCTCTTGTGCCTCAAGGCCGCCTACATGATGGACGTCGCCGGCAACAAAGTGGCCAAGAACGAGATCGCCATGATCAAGCTCGCGGCCCCGCGCATGGCCCTGAAGATCATCGACGACGCCATCCAGGCGCACGGCGGCGCCGGCGTCTGCCAAGATTTCGGTCTCGCCAAGTCGTACGCTGGCATTCGCACGCTCCGTCTCGCCGATGGTCCAGACGAAGTTCACGCCCGCTCGATCGCGCTCAATGAGCTGGCGAAGTATGGCTGGACCGGCAAGCGCAAGAAGGACGAGGGCATCAGTCTTCCCGGCATGCGCTGATGATCGCAGAAGGTTGGAGTTTAGCGCTCGTGGCGTGGTGCCTGAGCGCACTGGCGCTTGCGTTCGGCGCATTCCTTGGCGCGCGCGGTTTGCTCGATCCGCATTGGGCGCAAAGGCTGGTGCGGCTGCAGCCGGATGAACAGGGCGGCGGCTTTGCTGAATTCCGCGCGACGTATGGCGGGCTGTTTCTCGGGCTGCACCTCGCGGCGCTTCTGTTTGCGCTGCTTTGGATCGTGCGAGGCGGGGCACTGGTCGGCGTCATGGCCACCGGCGCCTGTGCTGTGATTGCCGCAGCGTGGGCAGGCACGGCGTTTGGGCGCGCCGTTTCCGTATGGCGCGACCGTGCTTACACGCGCTTCAACCTGTTCTCGGCGGGTCTGGAAGTGCTGATCGCGATCGTCATCGGCGCCCCGTGGCTCCTATGGAGCGCCGGCCCCAACTAGCGCGGGCCCATGAACACCACCGCCGCACCGGCCGCGATCAGCGCAAAGCCGAGGAAGTGGTTCCAGCCGAGTTGCTCCTTCAGCACCAGCCATGAGAAACCGACGAACACCACCAAGGTGATCACTTCCTGCATGGTTTTGAGCTGCGCCGTCGAATAAGCGGCGCTGCCGAAGCGGTTGGCGGGCACGGCCAGGCAATACTCAACGAACGCGATGCCCCACGATACGACGATCGCAATCAGCAGTGGCGTCGATTTGAACTTGAGGTGCCCATACCAGGCCGTCGTCATGAAGATGTTTGATGCGATAAGCATCAAGATCGGCGCGACTTGCGGCGATGTGAGAGACGGCATGGGAACTCCGTTGAAGGACGGAGCAGCCTTAGCACGGCTCAGAAATCGTTAATGCTCATATCCGCGCGCCACGGCCATGCCTGTTGCCGCAGGCCGCAAGTTCCCGGATCGAACACGTCGCGATTGATGACGACGGTGTTGGTCGGCGTTTCCTCGATTCGTACCTCCCGCACCTCAAATGGCAACTTCTCATTGATGACGAACGCCGAGAGTTTCAACCAGAAGCACGCCGCCAGCGCTTCCGTCGTCGGATCGCCCTGAAACGTCATGACCTGCTTGAGTCGCGACGGCTCGCTCTCGCGGAAGAATCCGATCAGCGGGTCGTTCTCGCTCAGATGCAAAGTGTGATCGACACGCTCGTCGATCCATTCATGCCAGCGTCGCTTCACTTGCTCGAACGGCGCAACCGAGTTGATGTCGGAAAACGTGAACGGCGTCATCGGATCCAGCCGCACCGTGACAAACTCGTTGTGGCCATGCGGGATCGCGCACTTGGGGGATCGCGTCGCCAGCAGGCGATGCGCCATCGCATAGCGGCGCGTGAACTCTAAAGCGGCCATAACGTCCTCGGGCACTCCCGCAGCACAGACGGGCGCCTGCGGGGGCCTTTAGGCGCGCCTTGCGCCGCGTGCAATGCTCAAAACCAGCCGCGCCACCTGGCGATCGCGAACAAGCCTACAGGCGTGAGGACCATCAAGAAGAATCCGACCCAAGGTCCCCATGGCTCATGAAACCACGTCATGCCGACGAAATTCATGCCGAAAATCGAGGCGATCAGCGTCGGCGGTACAAAGGCGATGGTGGCGAGCGAGAGCGCCTTCAGCGTATCCGATTGCGTCGAACCAATCAGGCCAAGCGCCGCGTCTTGAAGGTAGGAGACGCGATTGAGCATTGTCTCCGCTAGGCGTTCCAATTCGTCTACGTCCCGCTCAAGCGCCGTGACCTTTCCCGGATCGACGCCGTGCTTGGTGCAAACCGAGTGCGTGTAGGCGAGCAACCGCTGCAGGCTGGAGAGGCTGTCAGCCGAGAGCGCGATCAAGGTGCCGATGCGGCCAAGCGAACGAAGGCTTTCGCGCAGATCCGGCGCCGGATCGCTTTCGAAAACCGTCATCGCCGCCGTGTGCGAGTGCTGCTGCGCTTCGCTCAGCAAGTCCGCCAAGCGCTCCGCGGCGCCCTCCAGCAGCGCCAGCAGGACATCAGAGCCAGACTTCGCCGAGCCGATGCGCGCCGACGCGCGTCCTTGGCCAACGTCGAACGCACGGGGCCGGATTTGGCGGACCGTAACCAGCTTCTGGTTCACGAGGATAAAGGTAACTGGCCCAGACACGAATGGCCCTTCATCGCGTCGGCCGAGCAAAGTGGCGGTCAGATAGAGTTCGCCATCTTCCTCATAGAAGCGCGCCGATTCCTCGACCGCTGCGCGTTCCGCCGGCGTCGGCACATTGATGCCGAGGATCGCTTCGACGCGGTCCTCTTCCTCGGCGGTCGGCGATCCCAGATCGAACCAAAGCGCGTTTGGATCGTCAGGCGACGCGGCCTCGGCGCCGCCCTTGGAGAGGATGCGAAGCATGGCGCGGGTGTGCCACGCGTCGCCGCATCGGGCTAGTCGGCGCGCACGGCGTTGCCGCGCGCCATAACGAAACGCACGTGTTCCAGCGTGGTCACGTCGGCCAAGGGATCGCCATCAACAGCAACGATGTCGGCCGAATAGCCAGCCGCGAGGCGGCCAATCGTGGTGTTGAGCTGCAAATGATCCGCCGCATCGACTGTCGCCATCTGGATCGCTTCCAGCGGTGTGAGACCCGCGCCTACCAGGAGCACGAACTCATGCGCATTCATGCCGTGCGGTGAGACGCCTGTGTCCGTCCCGAACGCCATGCGGATGTGCGCCGCGTGTGCGCGGCGCACCATGGCTTGCAAGGCTGGGCCCACCATGCGCGCCTTCGCCGTTTGGGCCGGCGTCAACACGCCGCCGCGCTCAGCCAATTGTGTCACCCACCAGCCAGCCATCATTGTTGGCACCAGATAGCGGTTGCCCTGGTGAAAGAGGTGGAAGGATTCTGCGTCAGAGTAGGTGCCGTGTTCGATGGAATCGACGCCCGCACGAAGTGCGGCGTTAATCCCGTCCGTGCCGTGCGCATGCGCGGTAACGCGGCGTCCCATCGCATGCGCCGCTTCAACGATCGCGCGCAATTCGTCGTCGCTGAATTGTTGGCCGACCCCGGCCGCCGTGTTCGACAGTACCCCGCCTGTCGAGGTGATCTTGATCAGATCGGCGCCGGCTTGGATTTGGCGCCGCACGGAACGGCGGCAGGCATCAGCGCCGGAGCAAGCGGCGGGATTGCGAAGCGCGTCTACGATTTCGGGTGCGTAGCCGTTGGCGTCGGCGTGCCCGCCGTCGGGCGTCACGATGTAACCGGCCGCCAGAATGCGCGGACCGGGAAAGCGGTTCTCGGCGATCGCCCGGCGCAGGCCGAACACGGCATCGTTCGGACCGCCGACATCGGCGACCGTGGTGAAACCCGCCATCACCGTCTTGCGTGCGTTTTCGACACCACGCAACGCATCGTCTGTGATGGTGAGCTGCACTTCGTCGAGGAGCTGATTGGGGCCAAGTTCGCTGGTGAGGTGTACGTGGCAGTCGGCAAAACCCGGCAGAACGAAGCGGTTGGCTTCGTCCACCACCGTCGCGCCATCGCGGGTGATGTAGCCGGGTTCAATGCCGACAATGCGTCCATCCGCTCCAACCAAGATCGATTGCTGTGATAGCACGCGGCCTGTCGAGGGATCGGCAAGCAGGCGCCCGGCGTGAATGATGGTCGTCACTTGGGCGGCGGGCGCTGGCGCCGCGGCCGGCGGCATCTGCGCCAAGCTCGATGAGGCGAGCAGAAAAGCGGCGCTCACAGCGCCTGCGAACACGATAGCGCGATGCAACATGTAGAATACCCCAAGCGAACGGCGCCGCGAGATTCACCGCTCCGCGCGAGCCGTCAACAGTTTACGCGCCTTTGGAGGCGATGGCGAAGACACGGTGGAAGGGGAAATAGGTGCGCCCGTCGATTTCCGGCGGATAAGCGCGTCTCAACCGCGCCGCGAGATCGGCTTCGAAGCCCGTGCGTTCGTTGCCCCTGAGCCGTGCGAAATAAGGGCGGAGCGCGCTTCCTGAAATCCACTTCAGCACGGCGTCTTCGCCTTCGAGGATGTGCAGGTACGCCGTCGACCACACATCGAGCTTGGCGCCCAGCGGCGCGAGGGCGCCCGCGTAATCCTGAGCGCCAAGCATCAGCGGCTGAAACGCGTCGCGCAGCTTCTCCGCCCACGGCCCGTCCTGCGCCGCAGCGCGCATTGCAACGTGGCTCGGCTTGTCGAAATTTTGCGGCACTTGCAGCGCCAAGGCGCCGCCAGGCGCGAGCGATTGAAACAAGCGCGCCGCCACAGCCAACGGATCGGCCGCCCAATGCAGCGCAGCATTGGTGTAGATGAGGTCCGGCGCTTGATGCGGCGTCCAAGTTTCAAAGTCGCCAGGTTCGAATCGCGCCTGCACATGCTCCGCGCGCGCCTTCGCCAGCATCGCTTCGTCGGAGTCCACGCCAAGAATGTCAGCGTTGGGATAGCGCGAAGCGATGAGCGCTGTCGAATTCCCCGGCCCGCAGCCCAGGTCGACTATGTGTTTAGGTGCGGACAGCGGCACGCGCGCCAGTAAATCTGCAGCCGCGCGCGTGCGTTCGCCTCCGAATTTTAGATAAACATCCGGATCCCAGGCGCTCACGCCAAGCCGGCCTTCTGTCCGAAGTGGAACGCTGCGGCGGCCAAGGGCCGGATGCGTTGGATCATCTGAGTTGCGTGGGCGCTGGCCGCGGTGCCGTCGCGCACGCGCCCGGCGATCCCTTGTAGAATGCAGGCGAGGCGGAAGGCATTGTACGCAAAGTACCAATCAAGCGCCAGAATGCCCGCGCGGCCCGTTTTCTCGCAATAGAGCGCCACGACTTCTTCAAGCGTCGGAATGCCGAGCGGCTTCAGGTCCAAACCGCCGAGACCGGCGCGGCCATCGCTCGGCATTACCCAGCTCATCAAATAATAGGTGAAGTCGCCCAGCGGATCGCCCAGCGTCGACAATTCCCAGTCCAGAACGGCGATCACGCGCGGCTGCGTTTCGTGGATGATCAGATTGTCGAGCCGGTAGTCGCCATGCACGATCGAGGTGCGCTCGCCGGTGGGAATGGTCTTCGGCAGCCACTCGATCAGGCGGTTCATTTCATCGATATTTTCGGTCTCGCTCAATTTGTATTGCTTCGACCAACGGTCGATCTGGCGTGCAAAATAATTGCCTGCCTTGCCGTAATCGCTGAGGCCGATTTTTTCGTAATCGGTCGTGTGCAACTGCGCGAGCGTAGCAATCTTGTTTTCGTAGAGCGCGCGACGATCCTGCGTGCTGACTTCCGGCAGCCTGCCGTCCCACAGCACGCGGCCCTCGACCATATCCATCACGTAGAACATCGCGCCGATGACGCTGTCGTCGCTGCACAGCGCATATTGGCGCGCCACCGGAAAGCCAGTCGGATAGAGCGCCGACATCACCCGAAATTCACGATCCACCGCATGCGCGCTCGGCAGCAATTTTCCCGCCGGCTTCTTGCGAAGCACGTATTTCTTCGCAGGTGTCACCAACTGATAAGTCGGGTTCGACTGCCCGCCCTTGAATTGGTTGACGCTCAGCGGCCCGCGAAAGCCCTCGACATTGGCCTCCAGCCATGCGGTCAGCGCCGCTTCATCGAGCTTGTGACGCTCTTCAACCGGCTTCACGCCTTTGAATTGCGCATGAGGATCGTCCGTCATGACCAGCACTTAGGGGTGGCAAACGAAAAAGCGCAAGCGTCACTTCGCCAGCGCGCGCCAGCCGATGTCGCTGCGGCAGAAGCCGCCCGGCCAGTCGATCAGATTGACTGACGTGTAAGCGCGCGCGGCGGCGTCCTTCAGTGTGTCGCCGGTCGCCGTTACGTTGAGGACGCGGCCGCCCGCGGCGCGCAGCAGACCATCTGAGTCGCGTTTGGTGCCGGCGTGGAAGATTTCGACCCCTTCCACGTTGCGCGCGTGATCGAGGTTCCGGATCACTGAGCCGGTCAGCGGCTCATCCGGATAGCCGTTCGCCGCATACACGACAGTAAGCGCGGGGCGCGGATCCCATTCCACCGCGGGCGCGCTGGCCAGATCACCCTTCGCCGCCGCCAGCAGCACTGGCGCCAGATCGCTTCTCATTCGCCGCATCAGCGTCTGGCACTCCGGATCGCCGAAGCGGACGTTGAACTCGATCAGCTTTGGGCCATCCGGCGTAATCATGAGTCCGGCGAACAACACGCCGACGAACGGCCGGCCCTCAGCCTTCATCCCGCGCAGCGTCGGCAGGATGATGCGTTCCATGGTTTGATCGCGCACCGCGTCGGTGAAAATCGGCGCTGGCGAATAGGCGCCCATGCCGCCGGTGTTTGGGCCTTTGTCGCCGTCATAGGCGCGCTTGTGGTCTTGCGCGGCGGTGAGCGGCGCCGCGGTCTCGCCGTCACACAGCGCGAAGAAACTTGCTTCCTCGCCCGGCAAGAAATCCTCGATGACGATGCGCTGCCCGGCGGTTCCAAACTTGCGCAGAAACAGGATTTCATCGATCGCCGCATCGGCTTCGCGGCGCGTTTCGGCGATCACCACGCCTTTGCCGGCCGCCAAGCCGTCCGCCTTGATCACGAACGGCGGTTCGCGATCGCCTAGGTAAGCCTTTGCCCGGATCGCATCGTCGAACACCTTGTAGTCCGCGGTCGGCACGCTGTGCCGCATGCAGAACTCCTTCATGAAGGCCTTTGACGCTTCCAACTCCGCAGCCGCCTTGCTCGGCCCGAAGCATGGCACGCCCAATTGCGCCAACGCATCGGCCAATCCCGCCGCCGCCGCCGCTTCTGGGCCGATCACCACCAGTCCAACTTGTTCGCGGGCCGCGAACGCCGCGATCTCTGTGGCGTTGTCAGCCTTGATCGGTACGCAGCGGCCGATTTCTTCCAGGCCTGGATTGCCGGGCGCTGAAATGATTTCGCTCACAAGCGGGCTCTGTTTGAGCTTCCAGCCCAGCGCGTGCTCACGGCCGCCCGATCAAACCACCAGAATCTTCATGGCATGCTGGCTTGCGTCCGGACGCAGCGTTGGTCAAGCGCCGCCGATGGTCGTGGCGACAAACAGGAAATAACTGGCGAGCGCCGCGAACCCGACCGCTGCTACCGCTTGCGCCCAGCGTGCGCTGACGAAGATGGCGAGGAGGACCATGGCCATCCCGACCAGCGACAAATCGAATCGCGCAGCCATTGCGTGTAGTAGTCGGCGCCGCCGAAAGCGAAGTTGAAGACAAGCGCCAGCGCCGAGAACACAATAATCACGGAGAGATAGCGGCGCCGTTGCTGCGCATGGAATGCCACCAGATCGATGTCCTCGCCCTTTTCGGCGTCCGGCGTCACGAAGGCGCAGAAAGCGTATTGCGCGATGGTGGTGGCGATCAGCAGTAGGACGGTCCAGGCCGGCCAGACGGTGATGCTGCGCAATCCCTAGTTTGAAGCCCAATTGCCGACCGTGGTGGCGAAGGCGCTCCACATCCAGAGCGCATGCACAAAAGAGAAGCGCACGCTGCGAGCGTTGCGAAGGCTAACCGCGCCGGCGATCAGATGCGTCAGCGCCAGTGAGGTGACGATTGAAACCAGCGCCATGACATAGTCAAACGACGTCATCGGGTTATGACTTGGCGTCCTTGGCCCAGCGTTTGGCGAGCTTCAGCGCCTCAGCGTTTTCTTCCGGCGGGGCTGAAGCGGGCGGCGCGGTCAGCTTGAACACGTGCCCGTTGGGGTCTTCGAAGAAAAGCGCGCGCCGCTCACCGTGCTCTTCCTCCCAGTGCTTGACCTTCGCCTTGGTGAGCTTCACCCGCCACAGATCCAGCGCGCCAGTCTCGGCGATCGCGATGTAGCGCGCGTCTTTGGGCAGTGTACTCGCTGGTCCTTTCTTCGCGCCCTTCAGGAACACGAGGCCGATCTCGCGCTGATCAGAGAGCCCGAACACCATCATCTGCCAGCGATGTCCGCCCCAATCGTCGCCGTCATACGCGTCGACGAGCTTCAGCCCGAGCACATCGCGGTAAAACGCGAGGCTCTTCTTCACATGCCAAATTGGAACCACGACGTGGTCGAGGCGCAGCACCGGGGATTCTCCTTCAGGCGCTGATTTTCTGCGTAAATTCCAGGCTCTTCAAGCTCAAGCTGGGGTGACGATGCGATCCACGGAGGCCTGCGCCACCGGGTGGTAAGTCGGGCGCGCAATCACATAAACCCGACGGGCGAAAGCCGGCCCCCAGGCGCCCCGAGACATCAACGCTCGATACAGAGGCGAAATGTATCTCAGCCGCCCCTGACGCCGCAGGAAATCTTCGATCGCCGGCTCGGAGGCATGATAGTCGTTTCGAATTGCATATCTCAGCCAGTCGAAGAGCACTTCGTCATTTCGGACGGAATTCAAATGCAGCGTGTGCTCAAGATCTTCCAAACCCGCCTGCGGTAGCGTAGCCGGCAAAGTCTGCAGGAAGCGCTGGCGCTCCAAGGTGCGCCACGATGACCAAGGTATTGCGCTCGCTGGTCCGCCCGCGCCGAAAGCGCCGACCACGGCGGCCACGCGATCGAACGCGGCGGCGTGCGGCTCGACCGCATTTGATGGCAAGCCGGGCTCGTAGATCCATTGGTCCAGCATCAGCAGTTGTTCGAGTGTTGCATCGCCGCGCACGACATGCGCACGGAAGTCGGCGAGGAAGCGCGCGGCGGTGATTGGTTGGAACGCGTGGCGGTCAAAATAGGACCGCAGATAACCATCGATTTGCATGCGCCCGATGATGCCTTCGACGGTGCGGAGAAACAGCGCGCACTTCTGATAGTCGATAGCTGAGCTGCCGCCATCGGCATCGGCGTTCGGCAGTTTGTGCAAACGCGTGGCGTCGGGCGGAAGCGTGCGGAGAGCGGTCTGGATT
>JACQAC010000110.1 GCA_016195245.1 Pseudomonadota bacterium | reverse complement strand
CTATCAGATGCTGTCGCACGGTATTATCTCCGGCGCGCTCTTCCTCTGCGTCGGTGTTGTGTATGACCGCATGCATACACGTGAGATCGCTTTCTATGGCGGGCTCGTGAACCGCATGCCGATTTATGCAGCGGTGTTTATGCTGTTCACGATGGGCAATGTCGGCTTGCCGGGCACCAGCGGCTTCCCTGGCGAAATTCTCACCATGGTGGGCGCCTTCCAGATCAATGCCTGGTTTGTAGCAGTGGCGGCGACCGGCGTGATCTTCTCGGCGGCGTACGCGTTGACGCTCTATCGCAAAGTGGCGCTGGGCGACATCGTGAACCCCAAGCTCAGCGGCATTGCCGACCTTGAAGCACGCGAATGGGTGCAGTTCGTGCCGCTCGTGGTGGCGACGCTGGTGATGGGGCTCGCGCCGCATTACGTCCTGCAGTTCACCGAGGGGGCGGCGCAGGCGATCGTAGCGGCCTATAACGGAGCCGCGCCATGAACGCGCCGATGAGGGATTTCGCCGAGTCGCTGCCGCATGCGCGGCCGGAGCTGTTGCTTGCAGGCTTTGCGCTGCTCGCAATCCTGTTGGGCGCCTGGTTTAAGGACAGGAGCGCGGGCTTCCTGTCAGGCCTTGGCGTCGCCGTGTTGCTGGCAGCGGGTGGCGTGGCGATCTTGGATCGCCCGCTGGCGCCGGTGGAGATATTTCAAGGTTCGTTGGTGGTCGATGGGCTCGGCGTGTTCGCCAAGGTGCTGATTGCCTGGTCGTCGGCGGCGACATTGCTTTTGGGCGCCGATCACTTCGCCAAGACCAACGAACGCCGTTTCGAGTTCCCTGTGCTGATCGCGCTCAGCGCGCTCGGGATGTTTGTCATGGTCTCGGCACGCGACCTCATCAGCCTCTATGTCGGCGTCGAACTGCAGAGTTTGGCAGCCTACGTGCTGGCGGCTTGGCGGCGCGATGACGCGCGATCCTCGGAGGCGGGGCTCAAATACTTCGTGTTGAGCGCGATCTCTTCGGGCTTGCTGCTGTTCGGCTCGTCGTTCGTTTATGGCTTCACCGGCTCGATCCATTTCGACGCTATCGCTTCAGCCATCGCGCAGGGCGCCGGCGGCGTTGGCCTGATCTTTGGCCTCGTGCTGATGTTGTGTGCGCTCGGCTTCAAGATGTCGGCGGCGCCGTTCCATATGTGGACGCCGGATGTCTATGAAGGCGCGCCGACGCCGGTGACGGCGTTCTTCGCAGCGGCGCCAAAAGTCGCCGCCGTCGCGCTGATGATGCGCATTCTCTACGAGCCGTTTGCCAACATCGCCGATCAATGGCGCCAAGTCGTGGTGGCGCTCTCCGCGATCTCCATGATGTGGGGTTCGATCGCGGCGCTGCTGCAGACGAACCTCAAGCGGCTGATGGCGTATTCGTCGATCGGCAACATGGGTTTTGCGTTGATGGGATTGGCGGCAGGCCCGGGTCTGGGTCCGGTGTCATCGCTTGTGTACCTTGCCCTCTATTTGCCTGCGACCATCGGCATCTTCGCGCTCATCCTGGCGATGCGCCGTGAAGGGGTTGCGCATGAGACGGTCGCCGACCTCGCGGGGCTAGGTCAGAAGCGGCCGTGGATGGCGTCGATGTTTACGATGCTGCTGTTCTCGGTGGCGGGCATTCCGCCGTTTGCCGGATTCATCGGCAAGCTGCTCGTCTTCCGCGCGGCAGTGGACTCACATCTGATTTGGCTTGCTGTTGTTGGCGGCATCGCGGCGGTGATAGCGGCGGGTTATTATCTACGTCTGCTGGCGTCGATCTGGTTCGCACCCTCCGACAAGACGCTGCAACCGGCCAGCGGCGCCATCGTTGTGACCGCCACGACGGCGGCAGCGCTAACGTTCCCTGTTCTGGTGTTGGTGCTTGGCGCAATCCAGCAATGGGCCGAATGGGCGGTTGGCCGCAGTTTCTAAGAGGGGCTTGAGCCCATGATCGACGCGAACGCGCCGGTCGAAGTCTTCGAAGAGATCGACTCCACGATTTTGGAGGCGCGCCGGCGCGCGGAGCGTGGCGAGGTCGCGCCGGTGTGGCTGATCGCGAAGCGCCAGACGGCGGGACGCGGCCGGCGCGGCCGGGCTTGGTCGTCTTTCGCGGGCAATCTGCTGGCGACGTTGCTCTTCACCACCAGGCAGCCACCGGCGAGGATCGCGTTGCTCGGGTTCGCGACCGGCGTTGCGCTGGCCGAAACCATCGAAGCCATCATCGGCTCGGGTCGCGCGACGCTTAAATGGCCCAACGACGTATTCGTCGATGGCATGAAGGCCAGTGGCATCATGCTGGATTCGGGGCCATGGGATGGTGCGACTTGGGTCGCGCTGGCATTTGGCGTCAATCTTGCGGCCGCACCAGAAGGGTTAGACCAGCCAACGATTTCGCTGCGCGACGTTCTGCCTCCAGATGCCCCCGCGCCGGAGCCGCTGGCGTTCCTGGCGCAACTGCGCCCGCGCCTCGAAAGCTGGGCGCAGCGCACCGAGACCGAAGGCTTTGAGCCGCTACGCGCGGCGTGGCTGGCGCGGGCGCGTGGAATGGGTCAAGCTGCGCGCGTGCTGCAAGGTGAGCAAACGCTCGAAGGGCGGATCGTAGGCCTGTCGCCGCGCGGCGAACTCGAACTCGAAACCAAGGAAGGTCGCCGCCTCATTGCGGCAGGCGACGTTCTTCTTTCCAGCGCGGCGTGATCCCATGCTTCTCGCCATCGATGTCGGCAACACCAACACCAAGTTCGCGGTCCACGACGGCACGACGTGGCGCGGGCAATGGCGCGCTTCTACAGACCCGCGCCGTACGGCGGACGAGTATGCTCCATGGCTGAGCGAGATCCTGGCGCTGTCCGACTTGGGTTTCAGCGATATTCACGCTTGCATCGTCTCGACCGTAGTGCCGCAAGCGCTCTTCAACTTGCGCAACCTCTCGCGCCGCTATGTGAATGCCGAGCCGATGGTGATCGGCGAGGATGGCCTGAAGCTTGGCATCGAGGTGCGTATCGATAAGCCGAGCGAAGCGGGCGCCGACCGGCTCGTGAATGCGGTCGGCGCTTTTGTGGAGTATGGCGGACCGGCGATTGTCATCGATAGCGGCACCGCGACCACGTTCGATATCGTCGCCGCCGACGGCGCGTTCGAGGGCGGAATCATCCTTCCTGGCATCAACCTCTCGCTGCAAGCGCTGCACGACGCAGCAGCGCGGTTGCCGCGCGTGGAAATCCGCGACCCTGGGCGCATTATCGGCAAGGATACGGTGAGCGCCATGCAGTCGGGGATCTATTGGGGTTCCATCGATATGATCGAGGGCCTTTGCCGGCGCATCAAAGCCGAGTACGGCCAGCCGATGAAAACCATCGCCACTGGCGGCGTCGCCTCGCTCTTTGAGGGTGCTTTCCCGAGCATCGAGCATTTCGATCAGGATCTGACATCGCGTGGACTCCTGGAAGTATTCCGCCGCAACGGCGGAACGCTTTGATCCAGGCAAAGCCAGACGACGAACTCGTCTTCTTGCCGCTCGGCGGCTCGGGCGAGATCGGCATGAATCTGAACGCCTACGGTTTCGGGCCGCCTGACGCGCGGCAATGGATCGTGGTCGACATCGGCGTGACGTTCGGGCGCGAGGACGCGACCCCCGGGATTGAGCTGGTGCTCCCGGATCCGAGTTACCTGGAGGAGGAGCGCGAGAATATTATCGGCATTGTGCTGACGCATGCGCACGAGGACCACATCGGTGCGCTCGGTTGGCTTTGGCCGCGCCTGAAGGCGCCCGTGTACGCCACCCCATTCACGGCGGCGTTGGTGCGTGAGAAACTGCGCGAACGCGGACTCTTGGAGAAAGTGCGGCTCACTGAAATTCCGCTGAAAGGCAAGCTGACGCTTGGGCCATTTGAGATCGATTTTGTCACGCTCACGCACTCGATCCCTGAGCCCAACGGCCTCGCAATCCGAACGCCGCTGGGGATGGTTTGGCATACCGGCGACTGGAAACTCGATCCCGACCCGCTGATCGGGGAAACCACCGACGAAGCGCAACTCCGCGCCATGGCGGAAGAGGGCATCCTGGCGATGGTGTGTGACTCGACCAACGTTTTCGTTGAGGGCCACGCCGGTTCGGAATCGGATGTCCGCGTGAAGCTGAAACAGGTGATTGCCGGCTGCAAAGGCAAGGTTGCGGTCACGGCGTTTGCCTCAAACGTGGCGCGCATCGAAAGCGCCATCAAAGCAGCTCACACCTGCGGGCGGACCGTGTGCCTGGTGGGGCGTTCCATGCATCGCATCGTGGCGGCGGCCAAGGGGGTCGGTTTGCTGGCGGATGCGCCAGATTTGATCGATGAAGATGAAGCCGGCGCGCTGCCGGACGAGAATGTGCTCTATCTCTGCACTGGCAGTCAGGGCGAGGTGCGCGCGGCGCTCTCTCGGATCGCGCGCGGCGATCATCGCAATGTCGTGTTGCGCGCGGGCGATACCGTGATCTTCTCCTCGCGCGTCATCCCCGGCAACGAAGCGGCGATCCATACTCTCTACAATCAGTTCATCGAACGCGGCGTCGAACTGGTCACGGCCGACGATGAAATGGTGCATGTGTCTGGGCATCCGGGCCGCGATGAGCTCAAGCAAATGTATCAATGGGCGCGGCCACGCATCGCCGTGCCTGTGCATGGCGAACGTCGACACTTGTTGGAGCATATGAAGTTGGCGGAGTCTCTGCAGGTGCCGGAGGCGCTGGCGCCGAGCAACGGCGATCTCATTCGGCTGGCGCCGGGACCCGCGACAATCATAGACGAGGTGCCGTCGGGGCGCCTGTTTGTCGACGGCAATGTGATTGTCGGCGCTGAAGACGACGCGTTGCGCGACAGACGCCGACTTGCCGAACAAGGCGCGGTATCGGTCAGCTTGGCGATTGGGGAACGGAAGAACGCTCTATTGGCGGGACCAAACGTGAGCGTGCGGGGTTTGGCCGCCGGTGACGAAGAGGACATGGAGGCGGCGCTCGACGATCTCGAAGCGGCGGCGAAGGCTGCGTACGCCAAGTTGGGCCCGGCCGATCGGGAAGATGACGATCTGATTGAGGCAGCCCTGGTGCGTGCAGTGCGCAAGGCTGCGGAAAAGGTCTGGGGCAAACGGCCGCTTGTCGACGTCAGCGTGCTTCGGATTTAAGTTGGGATGAGAAGTGGAGGCGAGCCATGATCGGGAGGCTCAATCATGTCGGCATTGCCGTGCCGTCAATTGAAGCGGCGAAGGCAACGTATCGCGATCTCTACGATGTGGCCGCGAGCGCCATGACAGAGACGCGCGAACTGCCGGCGCAGGGCGTGCGCTTCGCGTTCGTCAATGTTGGTAATAGCCAGATCGAACTCATTGAGCCGCTTGGCGCGGAGTCTCCAATCCAGAGGTTTATTGAGCGCAACCCCAATGGCGGCCAGCACCACGTGTGCTTTGAGGTCGAGGAAATTTATGCCGCGCGCGATGCAATGGTCGCGAAGGGTGCGACCGTGCTCAACGAGCCGCGCATCGGGGCGCATGGCACGCCGGTCATTTTCATACACCCGAAGAATTCGAACGGCGTGCTGATCGAGTTGATGGAAACTCCGAAGGCGGCGCACTCATGAATCCGATGATGGGCGTGGCGATTTACGGGATCCTTTGGTGGCTCGCATTCTTTTTGATGTTGCCGCTGGGCGCGCAAAGTTTGCACGAAGCCGATGAGGCGGCGGTCCCGGGTGTGGAGCGCGGCGCGCCGCGCGCGCACAAGCTGGGGCTGAAAGCGCTGCTTGCGGCGGGGATCGCGGCGATTTTGTGGCTCGGCGTCGCCTGGGCCATTTCCGTCGATCTGATGGGCATGATTCCGCACTAAGGCCGCGTTGCGGGCGGCGGCGGGTCAGTCTATCCAGGCGCGGAAAGGACCGACCTCCCCATGCATGCGCTTAAAGTCACGCGCGCCGAAGATTTTCCCGAATGGTACCAGGCCGTGGTCCGCGAGGCCGATCTCGCCGAGCAATCGCCGACGCGCGGGTGCATGATCATCAAGGCGTGGGGCATGGGGCTTTGGGAGCGCTTCGTTGCCGAGATGGACGCGCGCATCAGGGCGACCGGTCACGAGAACTATTATTTCCCGCTGCTCATTCCGCTGAGTTTCTTTGCAAAGGAAGCTGAGCACGTCGAAGGCTTCGCCAAGGAAATGGCGGTGGTGACTCACCATCGCCTGAAGCAGATCGATAATGAATTGAAACCCGATCCCGATGCGGAGCTGACTGAGCCGCTAATCATTCGTCCCACGTCTGAGACGATTATCGGCGATGCGTTCAGCCGCTGGATCAAATCGTACCGTGATCTGCCGCTGAAGCTGAACCAGTGGGCGAATGTGATGCGCTGGGAAATGCGCACGCGCATGTTCCTGCGCACGGCGGAATTTCTCTGGCAGGAAGGCCATACAGCGCACGTCGACGAAGCCGACGCGATGGAAGAGACGATGCTGGCGCTCGAAATCTATCGCAGCGTCGTCGAAGACGTGATGGCGATCCCAGTCATTCTCGGAGAGAAGTCCGAGAACGAACGCTTCCCCGGCGCAGAGCGCACATATTCGCTCGAAGCGATGATGCAAGACGGCAAGGCGCTGCAAGCTGGCACCTCGCACTATCTCGGTACGCACTTCGCTGAGGCGCAGAATATTCGCTATCAGGACAAAGACGGGGCCATGCAGCTCGCGCATACGACGAGTTGGGGCACCTCGACGCGCTTGATCGGTGGGATGATCATGGTGCACGGCGATGATGACGGCTTGCGCACGCCGCCGGCCATGGCGCCAAAGCAGATTGTCATTGTGCCGATGCTGCGGGGTAAACCCGAGGATACGGAACTAAAGGAATATTGCGCAGCCCTGGCTGCCGAGCTGAACAAGAAAACTGCGTTGGGAGGCGCCGTGCGCGCGTCCGTGGATGTGAAGGACGCAAAGCCCACAGACAAACGCTGGGATTGGGTGCGGCGCGGTGCGCCGATCATTTGCGAAATCGGGCCGCGTGATGCTGCGAACGGTCAGGTGACGTTTATCCAGCGCACGGCGTTGCGTGAGGGTGAGAAGGTGAAGTCGACCTCAGTCGCGCGTGCGGATTTTGTTGTGCAGGCGCCGGCGTTGCTGGAGGGTATCCAGCAACAACTCTTTGATGAAGCTAGAGCGCGGCTTGAAGCGAATATTCGTGCAGACTTGAATACGTGGGATGCGATCGAAGCCTATTATGGCGCCGGTGACGACGAAAGCGATGTAAAGGGATGGGCGCGTGTCGCTTGGTCGAGACCATCCGGCGACGATCTCGAAAGAGTAACCGAGCGCCTGAAGGCGTTAAAACTGACCATTCGCAATGCACCGCTGCAGCAACCAGCGTCGTTCGATCAGTGCGTGTTTAGCGGCAAGCCAGGTGTTGAAGAAATTCTGATCGCGCGGGCTTACTGATGGCGGCGGCGCCCTTCGGGCTTTTCGAGCGCATGCTGGCGGGGCGCTATCTACGCGCCAAGCGGCAGCACGGTGGCGTGGCGCTGATTTCCATCATTTCAGTGCTGGCAATCTTACTCGCGGTGTTCGTGTTGATTGTCACCATGTCGGTGATGAATGGCTTCCGCGAGACGCTGCTTTCGCGGATTCTGGGCGTGAATGGGCATGTTTTTGTGGACGTGCGAAATCTTCCGCGCGCAGAGATCGACCGGCTGGCTCGACTCGTCTCCGAGACGCCTGACGTTCTGCATGTAACGCCAATCATCAATGCTCAAGCGCTGGCGACCTCCGACGGAGTCGCCGCAGGTGTCGTGGTTCGCGGCATCCCGCGCGCCGATTTGCAGGCGTTGACGATTGTCTCGCGCAGCATTCGGCCGGGCGGAAATCTCACGGGGTTTGAGGGTGTAGAGTCACCAAGCATTCTGATCGGCGACAGGCTGGCTGCGCAATTGGGGGTGCAGCAGGGCATGGCCTTATCGCTTCTGTCGCCGCAGGGTGCGCAGACGCCATTTGGACTCACCCCGCGCCGCAAGTCGTTTCTGATCGGCGGCATTTTTAGCGTGGGTATGGCGGAGTTCGACTCTGGTCTGATCTACATGCCACTTGAGCAGGCGCAAATCATGTTCGGGCGTGGCGATGGAGCCGACGAACTTGAGATCCGTATCCGCAATCCTGATCGCACCGTGCCAGTGATGTTGGATTTGCGGTCGCGGCTCGGTCCCAACGTAACGATCTACGACTGGCGCACCAATAGCCAAGGTCTCGCGGATGCGCTTGTGGTCGAGCGCAATGTAATGCGCCTGATCTTGATGTTCGTCGTGGCGTTGGCGGCCCTTAACATCGTGACCGGGCTCATCATGCTGGTGAAGAACAAGAGCCGCGACATCGCGATCTTGCGAACAATGGGCGCCACCAAAGGCGCGATCATGCGTATCTTCTTCCTCGCCAGCGCTAGCCTCGGCGTGCTCGGGCTCTCGCTGGGACTCGTTCTTGGCGTGAGCTTTTGCGTTTTCATTGAACCGATCCAGAACTTTCTCTCTTCGGTCCTTGGGTTCGATATCTTCCCGGGGACGGTCTATTCGCTCGAAACGCTGCCGGCGAAAGTTGAACCCGCCGAGGTTGTGGTGATCGCAGTGTTCACAATTGCTGTGAACTTTACGTCGACGTTGGCCACCGCGTGGTGGGCCTCGCGTTTCGATCCTGTTGAGGCGCTGCGCTATGAGTGACTCAGGAGTTGGTCGCGCGCCGGCGCTGCGTCTGCGCGGGTTGGAGCGCCGTTTCAAGTCGGGCGATAGCGAGTTGGTGGTGCTCGACGGGGTCGACCTCGACATCATGGCGGGCGAAATCGTTGGCTTGGTTGGCCCATCGGGCTCTGGGAAATCCTCACTGTTGCATGCAGCAGGTCTGCTTGAGCGTCCCAGCAGCGGCGACGTGGAGATTGAGGGGCGCGCAGGTTGGACCTTGAACGACGATGCGCGCACGGCGATCCGGCGTTCGCGCATCGGTTTTGTGTATCAGTTTCACCATCTGCTGCCGGAGTTCGATGCGGTTCTGAACACCGCTTTGCCGGCATTGATCGCAGGCGTTCCACGCAAAGACGCTATCGAAGAAGCGGAGCGCCTCTTGATCGGCCTAGGCTTGGCGGGCCGCATTCATCACCAACCCGCCCAACTTTCGGGCGGCGAACAGCAGCGCGTCGCCATCGCGCGGGCTATGGTCAACCGGCCGGCGTTGATTTTGGCCGATGAGCCGACCGGCAACCTCGACCCAGACACCTCCACCGTCGTGTTTGCTGCGCTTTCCGACATGGTTCGTAAGGAAGGCGCTGCCGCCCTTATCGCCACCCACAATTTTGAGCTGACCAAATATATGGACCGGGTGATGTCGCTTGAGCACCATCGTCTGGTGCAACGGAGCTAAGGGCTTCGTCGCCGGTGCCGGAGCGCCTATCTTGGGCCAGAGAGAATCAGTGGCCCGCCCCTTCATTCATCTTCGCGCGCGT
>JACQAC010000051.1 GCA_016195245.1 Pseudomonadota bacterium | reverse complement strand
GCGCCGCCGATTGCGGTCCTGCAGCAGAACGCCGCGATCGAAGCCCAACACCGGCGCGACGTTGCGATCGTTCAGGAAGGTGCCGTTGTCGTTCACGTCGCTCAGAACGTTATTGGTCGGGAAGCCCACCCGTTCATCGCGCGTGACAAAGTGAATCTGGCGGCGCTCACCCGGCTGCATCGGGCGCGAGAAGCGCCAGATCTGGAACGGAAACGCCGGATGGTGGGTGGCGAAATCCTCCGCCAACGTCGCGCCGTCGATCTCAACGCGCTCGAGCTTCAATAATTCCGGCCACATCAGATGCACTTCTGTGAGCGGTGCAGAGGAGCGATTTTCGATCACGTATGAGCCAGTTGCCATGGCCCGGTGCTGGTGGGGGTAGAGATCGATGCGAAGCGAAACGTCGGTGATTTTCGGCTGCGGGGTGTTCTCGTAATGTAGCAGCGCGCGTTCCATGTCAGCGGTCCAACGCTCGGTATCGAGGTTGGAGCGATAAACGTTCAAGACGTTGGTGTTGTAGAAGATCCAACCGCCCAGGCCGACAAAAACCAAGAGCAATCCGCCGGCGAGCGCGCCGGCCGTGCCCGACAGCCGCCGCGGCAGCGCCGCCAAGCGCGGCGACAGACGCGCATCGACGCCGCGTCGCCACAGCGTGTAGGCCAAAACAACGAGCAAGAGGGCAAGCGAGGTCCAATAGGCGCGGAACCATAGAGAACCGATCCAATAGTGCCCCTGCCCGTTCATCTCCGACACCGGCACGCCCGGCGTTGTGCCGTAGAGGTAGAGATTGTGATCCAACCCCATTTGGCCGAACACGATGTTTGAAATCAGATAGAGCAACATGAAGCCCCACCCGATGAATTTGTGCGGCGTCAGCGCTTGAAAGAAGATCGCCAACGCGGCGATCGCAAAACAGAAGAAGAGCGCGGGCACGACGAACCAAACGAAGTATTCGTCGAGGTGAATGGCGGTGAAGCCCTTCAGCAATTGCACGATAACGCCGGTGGTCACCCCAATCGCCATCGTGGCCGCGAGCACGAGGGTCAGCGCCAGCACTTTCGGCGCGACAAATGTCCAATCGGGGGCGGGCGTTGCGTCGACGATTTCGTGCACGCGCTTCTCGCGGTCACGCCACACCAACTCGCCGGCATAATAGGTCGCGATGAGCACCGGGATGATGGCGAACGCGCCGCGTAGCACCTGCGCCATCAATGTTGTCACAGGATAGACGATCGTGCCGGCGGCGTTTTGATCGGCCAGCCACAAAGCCGCGCCCGCATTGAGCAAACCAAATGCGAGCAGAACCAGAAGCGCGGGACTAGACATGACGTAGGCCATCTCGAACCGCGTGCGCGCCCACACTTGCGTCCAGGCGGCGTCCGCGCCGAAGCTGCGCTTGGCAGCGCTCGGCACGGTCGCTAGCGGTGGCGGCGCCGTTTCTGACTCGGCGCGCTTGGCTTTCTTCGCGCCTTTGCTGGCGAACGTGAACGTGGAGTACGCCGTTGCCAGAGCGAGCATTGAAACGGTGAGCCAAATCGCGCGGTTCGCAAGATAGCTCGCTCCGATCGGGGGCAGCAGCGTGTTGCGGTCCGCGGCCGTCCAATACTTCGTCTGCTCAAAGAGCGCCCCCAGGCCGTACGGCTCCAATAGCGAGACAATGCTTTCATATTCCGGGCGCGAAAACACCACGCTCAGGATGATATAGATCATGATGTACGCGATGAGGCCGATATAGCTCGCCATCATCGAGCGCGTTGCCGTCGCCAACGCGAAGAACAGCGAGGCGCATAAAAACAGTGTGGGCAAGCCGGTGACTAAATAAGCGTAGATGTAGTGCCAAGGCACAAACAGCCCCAGCCGCTCGTGATCCAGCCACGGCATCCTTGATCCAAGCGCCATGGCAAGCGGCACAGACAAGAGTACGATCGCGCTGGCGGCGAAGGCGCCGGTGAAGCGGCCGAAGAGATAGTCGAACTTGTTGACGCGAGTTGCATGCAGGATCTGACCAAAACCCGTTTCCCAGTCCCGGATCACAACATTGGCGACAAACGCGACCACGACGAACTGGGCCAGGATCGCCATGACGCCGATAGTTGAGACGATCGCAAACGGGCTATTGATGTGGCCGTTGCCGCCCGCGCCGATCTGCACATTGTCGTTCGTCGTCGCGAGGAACGTCAGCAGAAAAAACAGAACGAAGGTGATCCACAGCACCGGGCTCTTGAGCTGATAGCGCAGCTCGAAAGAAGCGACTCGTCCGAACATGTTTGCGGCTCCGCTCAAGCTGCGCGCGCGGCGGCGAGCGTCGAGAAATAGACGTCTTCGAGCCCGCCCTCGACTTGCGAGAATTCCGGGCCGGGCTGCGTGTCCGCTAGCACGTGGATCGTGGTGCGCCCGCCCACGAGGCGTTCCGAGATCACACTGTAGCGGCCGCGCATATCTTCCAGCGCATCGCGCGCGATGGCCGCGCGCCACACCCTGCCCTGCATCTCGCGGCGCAGATCTTCAGGCGCGCCGCGGCGCACGAGCCTTCCACCCGCGAGGATCGCCATCGCCTGGCATAGCTGCGCGACGTCTTCGACGATGTGCGTCGACAAAATCACCACGACCTGGTCGCCGATCGCGGCCAACAGATTGAGAAAGCGGTTGCGTTCTTCTGGATCCAATCCCGCCGTCGGCTCATCGACGATCACCAGCTTTGGTTGCCCGAGCAGCGCTTGCGCGATGCCAAAGCGCTGACGCATGCCGCCGGAATAGCCGGCGAGTGCTTTCTTGCGCACGTTCCAAAGATTGACCTGATTGAGCAGCCCGTTGACGGCGTCACGGCGTTCGCCGCCGTTCACGATGCCCTTCAGCACCGCGAGGTGATTGAGCATTGCTTCAGCGGTGACGCGCGGATAGACGCCAAAATCCTGCGGCAGATAACCCAGCGTCGCGCGCAGCTTCTCGGGCTGTCTGACGACGTCAATATCGCCAAACTTGACCGTCCCCGAGGTCGGGGTTTGCAGCGTCGCCACAACCCGCATCAATGTGGATTTTCCAGCGCCGTTGGGCCCCAGCAGTCCGAACATCCCCGCCCCGATCTCGAGCGAAACGTGGTCCAGCGCGACCACGCCATTGGGATAACGATGGGTGAGATTGTCGATCTGAAGCATATTTCAAGCCCCATAAAGTTAGGTTTTTCCGATATTCATTGACTATGAAAGATCCACGATCTCCGGTGGATCCGCGCAAACATTTGATCAACGTAGAAAGGGCAGGAGCGCCCCAACTTCCTTGC
>JACQAC010000104.1 GCA_016195245.1 Pseudomonadota bacterium | reverse complement strand
GCGCGTGCGGACCAAAATGTCGGATCACCCAATAGACCACCGTGAAAATCACGAACATCAAAATGAATTCCCCTGCCGATGGCAAGCCGATACCGATGATGCGGCCCCATTCCTTGAGACGGGGCTTCATTGCGGCGCGGTCGAGCGTGATGAAATTCTGCACGCGCGGGAACATTACCCACAGCACCACGAAACCGGCCGTCACGGCGATGGTCGTGGCGAGTCCCGCACCCATCACACCCAGCGGGTGGCCGGTGCCCCAACCGGCTATCAGCACCGGCGCCAGAATCGCGTTCAGAACGACTGTCAGCGTCTGCAGCATCATGGTGGGTCGCACGACGCCCGCCCCGCGCAACGCCGAGCCAAGCGCGGCCATTGGGAACATCAAGGCCAGTGATGGCACGTAAGCAAACAGATAGTCTCGCGCCGCGTTTGACGTCTGTGCATCGGCGCTCACCGTCTGGGCCGCCCAGGCGCCCGCAGTGTAGCCCAGCAGCAGTGTGGCGATCGAAAAGGCGACCGACAGTGACAGCGCTTGGGCAGACACCAAGTTCGCGGCTTCTTGATCCTTGCGCCCAACCGCCTGTGAGATCAGCGCCATACCGCCCACCGCAACCAGTTGCGACGACCCCATGACCAAGAACGAACTCACGCCAGCCGCGCTCACGCCAGCGATCGCCCATGACCCCAGGTGCGACACGAAATAGAGATCAACCAGAAAGTAGACGGTCTGAAAAATCAGGCCGAGGCCGATGAAAACGGCCATGTTGATGATGTGGCCCGTGATAGAGCCCTTTGTCAGATCGTGCATGGGGCTCATGTCCCAGCATTTCCGCGCCACAGCAAGGCGCTGCGTGGGTCCGCCTTCAGCGCGGCATTCGCCGAAATAGGATTGTCGGCGCGCCCTTGTAAGCACTGCGGGCAAATTCGGTGTAGCCGTGCTTTTCCGCCAACTTGATCGAAGGCGCATTGTCCGGATCGATCATGCACACGAGCGGGGCTCGACCGAAATGATCTTGAGCCCAGGCAAGTTGCGCGGTCAGTGCTTCCGACGCAAAACCCTTGCCGTGCGCCCAGGCCGCTAGAGCCCAACCATGCTCGGGGTTTTCGAAACGCGGCTCAATCTCTCGCTTGAAATCCGCAAATCCCGCCTCGCCAACCAGACGCCCGCTCGCCTTTTCCTCGATCAGCCAAAAGCCATAGCCCATCAGCGCCCAGTGGCCGGGGTAACGCATCATGCGGGCCCAACTCTCCTCTCGCGTGGAGGGTTTGCCGCCGATGTGGCGGGTCACGTCGGGATCGGCCCACATAGCGGCGACGGGGTCGAAATCAGCCACGGTGTGGCCTCGCAAACGCAAGCGTTCGGTCTCGAGAACAGGGATCATCGGACGTCTTCTGCCAATACCGCTTCAATCAGCCGCGCTGCATCGTCGCCAGACCAATCGGCCCCGCCAACCAACCTCGCAACCTCGCGGCCGCGGCGGGCGTAGATAATCGTTACCGGCATGCCGGGCGCATTCACATCGAACAGGATGCCGCGCGAGTTGTCGTTGTAGAGCGGTAGCGAACCTTGCGTGAGCCGCGCCAATTCCTGCTTGGCCTGCTCCAGATGCGCGGTGTCGTCGACATTCACCGGGATGACACGGACGCGGCCGCCGAAGCGCCGTTGCAGCGCGCCGAGGGTGGGCATCTCTTCCATGCACGGCGCACACCACGTCGCCCACAGATTGACCACCAGCACTTGTCCCGAGAAAGCGCGCAGGTTCGTGATACGGCCCTGCGCGTCCTGGATTGCCCGCTGCGGCAAGGGCGGCGGATCCGGCATCACCGTCAAACGATGCATGGCCCCCGTTGCGAATCGAGCCATGCCTTGCGTCTCGGCAGGCTTTGAACCGGCTGCGAAAAGCACGTAAAGGATGGCGATCCCGGCAAAGGCGAGCATCGCCATCGCTGCCCAAAGCGGCCAATTTCTGCGTGCCGGAGCGGATGGAGTATCGGTGTCCAAGTCTTCCTCTTCGTCGGGTGGCCAAAAGATGTGGGGCGGGCGCTTTGCGAGCACGCCTGACAACACCATGCAAGCCATCAACGCTTCGATCGACATCGATAGGCGCCTGTGGCGCGAAGATATCGAAGGCTCAAAAGCCCATGCCGAAATGCTGGCGGCTCAGGGCATTATTACGAGGGAAGACAACGCCGCGATACAGGCGGGGCTGGACAAAATCGCCGCGGAGATCATCGACGGGTCGTTTCCTTTTTCGACGGAGCTTGAGGACATCCACCTCAACATCGAAGCGCGGCTGACGGAGCGCATCGGCGAAGCTGGAAAACGCCTGCACACAGCGCGCTCACGCAACGATCAAGTCGCCACTGATTTCAAGCTCTGGACCATGCGCGCCTCGCGCGAGGCCGCGGATGGCCTGAGGGCTTTGCAGAAGGCGCTCGTGGCGCGAGCTGATGAACACAGCGACTGGATCATGCCGGGCTTCACGCACCTGCAAGCCGCGCAACCGATCACGCTCGGTCATCATCTCCTCGCTTACGTAAACATGTTCGAGCGTGATCGCGTGCGCATCATTGGCGGCGCATTGGAAGCGGCTTGGGAATGCCCGTTAGGCGCAGCTGCGCTCGCGGGCACGTCGTTCAAGATCAACCGCGACATGACGGCTGACGCCCTTGGCTTTCACGCTCCAGCCAGCAACTCGCTCGACGCCGTCGCCTCGCGCGACTTCGCGCTCGCCGCGCTGGCCAATTTAGCCATCGCCGCAACGCACCTCTCGCGCTTGGCGGAGGAGATCGTCTTGTGGACGAGCCCACAATTCGGCTTCGCAAGGTTGAGCGATGCGTGGTCCACCGGCTCGTCGATCATGCCGCAAAAGCGCAATCCGGATGCGGCGGAACTCATCCGCGCCAAAGCGGCGCGCATCGGCGCTGATTTCGCCGCGCTCTCGGCGATCGTGCAGAAGCTGCCGCTCGCCTACGCCAAGGACTTGCAGGAGGACAAAGCCCTCACCTTCAACGCCGCCGACTCCTTCGCGCTCTCCGTCGCGGCCATGATCGGCATGGTTGAAACCATGGGCTTCAATCGCGCGGCCATGCGCGAGGCGGCCACGCGCGGTTATTCCACAGCGACGGATCTCGCCGATTGGCTCGTGAGGGAACTGAAGACGCCTTTCCGCGAGGCCCACGACATCACGGGACGCATCGTGCGCCGTGCCGAGGACTCCGGCGTGACGGAATTGGCGCATCTCCCCTTGGGCGAATTCCAGGCGGTCGAACCCCGTATTACCGATGCGGCTCGTGCTTCCCTGACGGTTGAAAAATCCGTCGAGAGCCGGGATAGCTATGGCGGAACCGCGCCGGAGCGGGTGCGCGAACAAATCACGCGCTGGAAGGAGAACTTCGAATGAGACGTCTCTTCCTGGGCTTTGCCGCCCTCGTGCTGGTCTCCGCGTGCGGCATCAAGAGCGGGCTTGATCGGCCTGATCCACTTTGGAACGCTCAGAGTGCGATCGAGCACGATTGCGCGCGCCAACGGGCCTACAACGCCGATCACCCAGCGCATCCGCGCGCGCTCGACGCGCGCTGCGGCCAGTCGCCGAGCAACACCGGTCAGGCGCCGGGATCCTCGCCGCAAAGTCCAACTGCGCCGCGTTAGGTTCGCCTGGCTGCCTTACCCACCGGTTAGGCGAAATCGAGGAGTGGAGCGCAGCCGCGTGCTGCGGGAGCGTCATGGTTTGGCCAGATCGCACCTGCTAGGCTCGTCCTCCAAGGGATGAAGCTCCAAGACGCCCTCCACCAACTCGCACGCGAGACCGAGCGCGCCCGCAGGCGACTGATGTTCGAGCGCGGCCTGCGCGCCGGGTTGGCGCTGCTCTTGGCGATTGGCGCTTGGGCGGCGATCGCGCTGGCCGGCGCGCACGCTCTGCTGCCGCTCATGGCGCAAACACTGACGGCGCTCGCAGCGCTCGCGCTCTTCGGGTGGCTGGGCTGGCGCGCGAAACGCGCATGGCGCGCACCAACCGAAACAGAAGCGCGCGCACGTCTCGCGTCAGACTCGCGTCTCGATCTCGGCGCTTTCGACGCGCTGCGCGATCAACCCACGCAATACGACGTCTTCTCGATGGCGCTGTGGGGCCGCGAACGCGAGCGCGCCTTGGAGCGCGCCGGGCGCGCACACGCGGGACCACCACGCCCCAAGCTCGACGATCTCGATCCCTACAAGCTTCGCTACGCCGTGCTCGCCGCACTGATCGGTGGCTTCATGATCGCCGGCTCGAACGCCGGCGATCGTCTAACCAGCGCGTTCATCCCCGATCCCGGCCCCTTGCTCGGCGACGGTCCGATGGCAATCGAGGCTTGGGTGACGCCCGCCGAATACACGCATGGCGCACCGGTGTCTCTGAGCGACCGTCTCGGCCAGACCATCGTCACGCCGCCATCGGTTGAAGCCACGGTGCGTCTCACTGGTCCGGCCGGGGCGCCGCGGCTCGTGTTTGAAGGTGTTGGCGGACCCCGCACCGCACTCTTCACACGCGCCGCCGATGGCGCCTGGGAAGCGCACCTGGCTTTGCACGGCGCCGGTCAGCTGAAGATCGTCCGCTTCCATACACGCGCTTCGTGGCGCATAGCGCCAACGCCCGACGCGACCCCCACCGCCTCCTTCACTCAGCCCATCGAATTTCTGCCCAACGAACGCGCCTCAATCGGCTGGCGTGTCGCCGACGATTTCGGCGTTCGGCGCTTGCTGTTGCGTGTACGCCCCGTCAGCCCACCGCCCGGCCTCGTGCATGCCGATCCGGTCGACACCGAACTCGAAGCGCCCGCCGGCGATCCGCGCGAGGCCGATGGCGAGAGCCAAATCGATCTCGCCGCGCATCCTTACGCTGGCATGGAGATCGAAGCGCAGATCGTCGCCGTCGACGCGCTCGGACAGGAAGGCGCCAGCCAGCCAATGCGCGTGACCTTACCGGAAAAAGTCTTCCTGCAGCCCCTGGCGCGCGCCGCGATAGAAATCCGCCGTCACATCCTTACCGATCGCCGCGCCTATCGTCCGCCACCCGCGGAGCCGCGCCGAACCATTCCGGCCGGCGACATCCTGCTCGGCAACGAGCGCATCGAAATCCGCGACGACAGCCTCACGCCACCGCTCGAGCGTGCTCCCGACGGCGTGCGCCGTGCCGCGCGTCTGCTCGATGCGCTCATGATGGAGCCACAGGACGGCTACTTCCGTGACCTGGCCGTCTATCTGGGCTTCCGCATGGCGCGCGCCGAACTCGGTGCGGCGCGCACAATCGGCGAAACCGAAATCGCCGCCGACATCCTTTGGCGTACCGCGCTCCGCGCCGAATATGGCGGCGCCGCCGACGCACGGCGCGCACTTGAAGAAGCCCAGCGCGCCCTGAATGAAGCGCTCGCTCAAGACGCTCCGCAACAGCGCATCCAGCAATTGATGCAAGCGCTCCGCGACGCGACCCAGCGCTACATGCAGGCGCTTGTGCAGCAAGCGATGCGCAACGGTCAACGCGAAAACGCCGACGACACGCAGGACCAAGCGCAGATCAGCCAACGCGACATTGAAGAGATGATGCGCCAGGTGCAGCAACTCTCCGAACAAGGCCGCAATGCCGAAGCGCAAGCCCTTCTGCAACGGCTCAACGACATCCTGGCCAATCTAGACGTGCGCCTGACCCAGCGAGAGCAACAAGGCCAGGGCAGCCAACAAGATCAAGGCACGCGTCAGCAGCAAATGCAGCAGAGCATGGACCAGCTCTCTCGCACGATGGGCGAACAGCGAGCCTTGCGCGACGATACCCAGCAACAGCAAAGTCAACGCCAAGACCAGCACGCCAGTGGTGGCGGCGGCAGCCAACAAGGCGGCCAGGGCGGACAACATCTTGCCGACCGCCAATCGCGCATCCAGCAGGGACTGAGCCAAGCGCAACGAGCGGCCAGTGATGCGGGCTCCGCATCAAACCCAGACTTCGACGCCGCTGGCCGCGCCATGCAGCAATCCGAGCAAGCACTTCGGGCCGGCGATTTGCGCGGCGCTGAAACCGCGCAAGACACCGTGCTCGACCGTCTCCGCCGCGGGGCGTCCCAGCTTTCGCAGGAGATGCGAGATAGCGACACCCGCGAAAACGGCGGCTCCAACGCACAGGCCAGCGGCTCCGATCGCGATCCTCTCGGCCGCGCATCTGGTGACTCGGGTCAAGGCGAAGGCAACGGTGAGGGCGCCTTCGGGATGCGCCTTAACGGCAATCTAACCGGCGAAATGCACGCGCGCGAACTTTTTGATGAAATCCGTCGCCGCGCCGACGACCCCAATCGCCCGGAAGCGGAGCGCGAATACCTGCGCCGCCTGCTCAACACGTTTGACGGCACGTAATCTCTCATCCGCTTGCAGCTCCGCGCCCGCGCGATAGGACAGTTCAGGGAAACGGCGGGAACAATCGCATGTTCAAGACATTGGCGCTGCTTGCCGTGCTCTTCCTTGCACTCATGACCGCAGGCGCGGCCGTTGAGCCAGCCGCTCTGCGCGCCGAGCGGACCCCAGGATTCGACGCCCGCGCTGCGCAGGCGCGTTTGCGCACAATCATCAATCCAATTGTTTCTCATCCGGTCGACACCGCGGCCGAAGATGTCGTTCGCGCCAATTTGATGCGCGAAATCGAGGCGCTCGGCCTTCATCCCGAAATTCACGAAGCCTTCGCATGCCGGCCACAACCACATTTCCCGCTCATTGATTGCGGCCACGTGCGCAACGTCATCTTCAGGATCGGTCCCGATCGTGGCCCAGCTATTCTCGCCGCTGGCCACTATGACAGCGTCCCGGCCGGTCCCGGCGTCACCGACGATGGCATCGGTGTGGCTGTGTTGCTCGAAGTCGCGCGTGAGCTTGCCCACACGCCGCTGCGTCGCCGCATCATCTTCTTGTTGAGCGACGGCGAAGAACAAGCGTTGCTCGGCGCCTACGCGTTCACGCAATCCGACCCACTCATGCATGACGTGCAGGCACTCATCGAACTTGAAGCGCGGGGCACACGCGGGCCGGCTGTATTCTTTGAAACAAACTCGCCGAATGCCGATGCGCTGCGTACTTATGCGAACGTGGCGCGTCCTTCCGCCAATTCGATCAGCGCTAACATTTATAGTCTGCTGCCGAACTCGACCGACGTCACCGTGGTGAAGCATCCCGGCCTCGATGTCGTCAACATAGCGCTCCTGGAAGGCGTCGAGAATTATCACACTCCGCAGGATTCATTCGCATCACAGGACCTCCGCAGCGTTCAGCACATGGGCGATCAGGCGCTCACCGTGGTCCGCGATTGGGCGACGCATGCCGATCGCGGCGAAAACCAAGACCTTGTCTACACCGACATACTGCAGCGCTTCTTCATCGCCATCCCCGCATGGCTGTCGCTCGCGCTGCTGGCGATTAGCGCGACGATCGCGTTCATTGCTTTCTGGCGCAGCGGCTCTGAGAGACGGTGGCGTGCTTTGTCTACGCCGTTTGTAGGACTTCTGTTCGCAGCGCTACTCGGTGGCATCGCGTGGGGCGCCTTCGCGCTCGTGTTACGACCGGACGACTTCCATTGGTGGGCGCATCCCGAAGTCACCCGCGCTTGGTGTGTAACCCTTGGGTTCCTCGGACTCGTACTCGCGCAAATGACACTCGGCCGCGCCGTTACACCGGCGCAGGCGGAAGCCAGCGGCCAGTTCACTTTCGCTGTACTTGGCGCGCTGCTCTCGCTGGCGCTGCCGGGCATGTCCATTCTCTACGTGATCCCCGCGGCGCTTTACGCACTCGGCGTGCTCGTCTGCATTGCCTGGAAGTCAGCGCAACCGATCGGCGCCCTGCTGAGCGCGGTTGCGGCGCTCGTCATCT
>JACQAC010000103.1 GCA_016195245.1 Pseudomonadota bacterium | reverse complement strand
CACCGTGGGCGCGCACCAGCGCATTGACGATGCCCAGCCCCATTCCAGTGCCACCTTCGGAGCGACGTGTCGTAAAGAAGGGGTCGAAAATGCGATCTCGGTTCCCCGGAGAAACGCCCGTTCCGTCATCAGCCACAGTGACGCGCACAAATGCGCCGTCCGGCGCGGCGCCAATCGCCATGCGATGGCTGTCATGGTTCACAGCGTTTTCAAACAAGTGTCCAAACAATATAACTCCGTTTTCTGGCGACATGCTCAAGACCACGTCATCGCCAGCGAAGTCGACTTGCAATACTGGAAAGCGCTGCCTGAGTGCGCTGACGATATCCGACAGCGCCACGCGCCCGCCCAGGCGCGGATTGTCGGCGCGCGCCAATTCTCGCAACTGGTCTAACAGCACCGTCATACGTTCAACGTCCACCAGCATATTGGAGAGAAACCGCCTGCTCTCCTCCGGTGTCATAGAGGCGCCCCCATCGCGCATGAGTTCGGCGGCGCCCCGCAACGACGTCAACGGTGTTTTCAGTTCGTGCGACACGTGATTTGCGAACGTGCTGAGATATTCGGAGCGATCCGACAGCCGCTTCGCCATGGTCATCAGGCTTCTGGAAAGACCGTAGAGCTCTTGCGTGCCGTGCGTGCGGAGCGGCCCGATGGCTTCGCGCCCATTTTGAGTAATCGCCTCGGCACGGTTGGCGAGCTCCCGGATCGGCCGTGCGATTGTACGCACGAACGCGACGCCAATCAGCGAGGAAGCCGCCAACACCATCAAGGCGGCCGCTCCTACCTTGAAACGCTCCTGATAGAGTTGGCGCAGAATATTGTCCGGCGTGCGCGAGGCGTAAACCACACCGCCTACTCGGCCATCGACGAACACCGGCATGGCCACGAATACGCGCACATTTGTGCCGCGACTGATGGAATAAAGCGGTGGCTGAGGAATTTCTTCATCGCGTTGTCGCATGACGGCGCTGAAACGGCCGCCCATCGCGGCGCGCACTTCAGGGACATGCGCGAACGACAGACCGATGTCTCCCCGTCCGGCGATCACAACGCCGTTCGCGTCCAGCAGTCGAAAGCCCGCCAATGTCGTTCGCTGCGCGCTTTGGGTAATGCCGCTCAACGCCTCCCCCGCATGGACCGCGGCAGCGCTCGCCGGAGTCGCTGCAATATCGGCCGGCGGGCGCGGCCGCAGGATCGGCGAGGAAGTCAAATCCAGCGCGGGCACAATCGGGGTATAGCGCTCGTCTTCGGAGACTGCCGGATCGTGGGGCGGGCGCTCTGGTCCAACCGGAAACGCGCCGCTGGGCGCCGCCGCGATCACGCGTTCGTAAGTGGCGGCCAGGATCGCCGCCTGCCCGATGATCTCGCCCTCTGCCTGACGGACCAGCTGGTTTTCGTAGAGCCGCAAGAACACGACGCTGACAAACGGGATCAGAATGGCGCTGAAAATCAGCGCGGCTGTGATCATCGCGAGCGTTGGGCGCCACTTGCTCAGATCGTCCTCACTCTGTTGTCACCGCGCCTAGCCTGAAACCCACGCCATGCACCGTGTCGATCACGTTCTCGCATCCAGCCGCCGCGAATTTGCTTCGAATGTTGCGAACATGACTGTCGATTGTGCGATCGGACACATTGATGTTGCTCGCATAGATCGAAGACATGATCGTGCCGCGCGTGAACACAATCCCGGGACGCATGGCGAACAGCTTAATCAACGCAAACTCCAATGCGGTGAGCGCCACATCGTTGCCTTTGAAGGCCGCCTGAAAGCGCTGCGCATTGAGCGTAAGGGCGCCGCAGCGCAGCACCTCCTCTTGTGCCGCAGCTGTTGGGGTGATGCTTGCACGTTTCAGAATTGCGGACACCCTGGCGACCAGTTCGCGCGGACTAAAGGGCTTCGTCACATAGTCGTCACCGCCCAGCTCAAGTCCAAGAACCCTGTCGATCTCGTCTCCACGCGCCGAGAGAAAAAGGATCGGCGTCTCGCTTTGGCGGCGAATGCGGCGGCATACCTCAAGCCCGTCGAGTTCGGGCATGCCAATGTCGAGAATAATGAGGTCGGCCGGCTCGCGCTCATGCTGCGCCAACGCCGAAACGCCATTGTCTGCCGGCATCGCAGCAAATCCGGCATTCGCCAATGCGAAGCAGATGACCTCTCTGATATGAGGGTCATCGTCAACGACGAGAATTCGACGGCTCATGTTCATGATCCACCCGCAGAGTACTGGGTTCCACGCGACCCCGCCATCGGAGACCTGCGTTCAGAACACGTCATCAAACCGGCCAATGCGCGTACACCGCCGTTCCGCGCGAACATTTTGATCAGTTTTCGCGTCTTCAAAGCTGTTGGGCTCTCTATGCGCGCGCGGCGGAGCGAATGCATCGCATCGCCCGCGACTATCGAGCTTCGGATCGGCGCCGCCTGCCGCACCACTTGGCTGTCTCACGCCTGAGATGTGAACCGCCTGCGTGCAAGCGCTATGAGGATGGTGTGCAGATTTTCAGCATTTCCTGCCATCAGAGGTGGCGGCATGACACACCACCAACATCGATCCCTAGCGACGCACCTCAACTGAGCGCGCATAAATGAATGGGCGCGAGGCCGTCAGACCTCGCGCCCTTTGGCGCTAGTGTGTCCATAATTTAGGCCATCATCAGAGCGGCCACACGCAGCACCGGCAGCACAACCGCGACCACAATCGCTGCGGAAAGCAGCATCGTCGCGATCCGCGCTGCAACACGGATTCTTGTCATTTCCTTTCATCTCCCAAGTGATCGCCGCCGGCAATGACGACGGCCGCGGGATGTGGGGGCGAAGCGACAGAAGCGAAAGGCCGGCGCTGATTTACATTTTCGACATGCGCGGACAGAGCGCCTCAACAAATCTCGCCGCGTGGCGCGATTGTCGATTGACACTCAACTGCATGAGGATCATACACCGCGCCCTTCGCTCGCGATGGTCGCGCGCGAATTGTTCGAGGAAGCACAATGAAAGACGTCAGACACGTCTTCCTGTCGCGCCAGCCAGCAGAGTTCATAGCTCTGTGCGGCTATGCGCGCGCGCTTTCTCGCGGAGGTGAAATGGGCTGATCCCATTTCCAAAGTTCGTTTCGACGAGCCCCTCCCGAGCCCATGCTCCGGAGGGGTTTTTGTTTCCAACCTCTTCCTGCCCCCTACGCAGCGTTCAGCACGGGCGGGGAGCAGATGGACACCTGTCGCGACACGACCTCATTGAGCCTTCTGGGAGCTCACAGGGATGGCTGTCTGCTTCACCGCATAAGGCGCAGTATGAGAAGTCGCCAGCGTCCGACTTCGCACGCTTTTCGGTCATGTAAGGTCGGCGCAATCAGACCGTTATTCGTCGAATGCGGACATTGGAGCAAGCGCTAGGCCATTTGAGACAGCAGCAGTTGATGGCTAATCCCGGTCCAGAAGGGCGAGCAGCTCAGATGCAACCAGTCTGATCTTTTCCATCATTGGATCTCGAATAATGTCTTCGGGTCTTTCGCGCGATACCTGACCAACGAGTCGCCGAAGTTCTCCCGCCTTAGCGCGCACGTCGTCCGAAATCAGGTTCCGTTTGCGCGGCACCATCGAGTCAAGAATATCTCCCAGACCTGAGTCATCGAAGATCCCGCACACCGCCTCGTCGAACGTAGACATCTCGCCTCGGCCAGCCTCCGCCCTACCGCTGATTTTACGAGCGACCGAGTTCATCCGCCAAGCGGACGTTCGCGCCTGCACCCAGTGGGCGGCTGGTTCTCGCCGCAACGTGACAGTCCAAGCTAAGGGCCAGCGCGCGCTGGCGAATTCCGAATGAGTGCGCGCGCAATCAAGGGAAGGCCGACCAAGACCGGTAGAACCCAATACAGGATCGACGGCAAATCCTTCCAAATCGGAAGCTGATCGCCGGTTTCCACGTAAAACGCCGTCAGCATGAACACGTAGGACATTCCCATCCCGGCAATATGAACGCGAACGGAATTGTGCCAACGACCCCGGCGAGCGGATCGGCCAACCCACGCACTTGCGAACGCTGCCGCGCCCAAAGCAAGCACGCGGAAATCCTCGGGGCCGCGGAGATAGGTCAAGACTGTTGCTGAACTGAAAATCGCGACAGTTGCCCAGAAATATGTCGTTCCCCACCGAGAGTGCCGACCCCTCCGCTTCGGAGAGAACATCGCGACGAGACCGGCGAGCACCGCGACAAGTCCAACGATCACGTGAAGGCCGACCATAGTCAGAAACAGCGGGTCGTCAGAATGAACGACGAGCCCCAAAACCTGCGTGTGTCCGTCATGCATGCCCGCCATCCCGATCTCGCAAAGGCCGCGAACTTACACCCGACGGATATTTCTTTTCCGACGTGAACGCTGGAGAGCCGCTACCATCGCTTTGACCAACGCGCTGCTCTCGGATTTCTTCCCGTCCAGCGCTTGAAGGCGCGTGAAAATGCGGCCGGCTCGGAAAATCCCACCAGGTGCGCAACGCTCGCCACTGACGCCCCACGCTTGTTTAAGTGTTGGAGCGCAGTCTTTCGGCGAAGCTGGTC
Source organism: Pseudomonadota bacterium (assembly GCA_016195245.1). Classification (GTDB taxonomy): domain Bacteria; phylum Pseudomonadota; class Alphaproteobacteria; order Caulobacterales; family Aquidulcibacteraceae; genus Vitreimonas. The sequence continues at coordinate 22,961 of JACQAC010000103.1, read as the reverse complement.
AAGTAAGGCTTGGAACGATGTCGACTCCTTTTGAAGCCGTCGAGACAACGTTCTGCTGCTCATTCCCATCGCGTCGGCAATCTCGCTCTTCCGGACGTCGCCCCGGTGAAGCATCGGTGTGAGATAAGCCTCGACCCGCGATCTGCATCCCCCGCTAGAATGCACCCTCTCCGCAAGGCTGTCGGCTCGCTCTCTGAAAAGGTCGAAGGCGTAACGCGAAGCATGCGCAGGTTTCATGTCGAGCCACGCCCCATCGGTCAGCAACGCGTTGTTGATGCTCTCAAACACCACGGGAACTTGGAGCACCCGATCATACTCCGACCGATATGGCGGAGCAGGCCAGGTAACGTGAACTGCCTTGATGATGGCTTGGCCGGGGAACCAACGCCGCGCCGTGCAAACCATTCGAGCAAAACTGCCTTCGATGTGTTCATAGAAGTCATCGTGAATCGGGCGAGTGTCGACCATCCAGAGATGGTCGCCCTCACGCATCAGAACGAAGGCGGGATCTCCAGAGCCCGTTGCGATCGCGAGATCGGCGTAGCGGTTTGATTGCTCGAATGCTTCCGCAAGCGTCGAGGACGAACGTCCCACCAGACCAATGATCGACAGATCGGCGACGTCAAACGCTTCTCCGAAATGCAAGGCCAGAGCCATATCCCCACTCAGTCTCTTTCCCTCGCGCATGAGCGCGACAAACGCTGAGAACGGCACACGGTTGTCCTGATCGCCAAGCGTTGTCGGTTCGACGCCAGCGCGCGCAACAAGGACATCCCGGTTTGCACCTTTAGAAACCGCTAGCTCCAGCAGCGCCCGTACGAAACCGGCGGCGACGGTCGTTTCAGGCATGGGCTTGTCCCGAACGGATAAGTTGGTGGCGAGATTGGTCATGGTCTAGCTCGGCCTTGCTCATATCATCCGGGAAGCAAAGAGGCACCGGCATGGCGACGGACGAGGGAAAACGGGTAGCGAAGCCGCAGGCTCGGTTGTGCGGGTTGCTTTACCTGATTGTCATCGCTGCGGGGGTCTTTACCGAATATTTCGTGCTCGCCCACCTCATCGTCCGCGGCGATCCCGGCGCAACTCTCCACAACATCTTGACCGCGCAAGATCTTTACCGGGCAGGTTTCATCGCCAACCTCTCGGACTACTCAATCTATGTTGCAGTGACGTTGCTCCTGTTCGAGCTCATGTCGCCAGTAGATCGGCGCCTCTCGGCGGCGGCGGCGGTCTACAGCGTTGTTGGAAGCGCCATCATGGGCGCTGCAGCCATAGCATACATGGCGCCCCTCCTGGTGGGGAGCGACCACGCTATGGCGAGCACACTCGACGCGACCCAGTTGAACTCTGTTGTGTTTATCGCTCTAAAGCTGCGCGCGTACGCATATCTCATCGGGCTCGCCTTCTTTGGCATCCATATGGTTCTGGTCGGCGCGCTGATCGCCCGGTCGACCTTTCTGCCGCGCCTTGTTGGCGTGCTCCTGGCGGCAGGAGGACTGTGTTATCTGGCCAACAGCACGCTGACGGCCTTGCGCCCCGACATCGCGGCACAGATTTCCACGTACCTCCTCATGCCGAGCGTCGCTTCAGAGACTGTCCTGGCGCTGTGGCTTCTCGTAGCTGGTGTCGATCATGCGAGATGGTGCGCTGCCCAAGTCACCGCGGGTGAGAGAAGCTGACCAACAAATTTGGCGTGCGCTAACGTTCACGGTGTCCGATCTCCGCCTCGACGATGGCGCTCTATCGGGCTTTTGCCGAGGCCATGTCGATGGAAAGCATTTGATCTGGCCGCCGGAGTTTCAGGTCAGCCAAGATCCAGTTACGTTAGATCTGTCGATTGGAGTTCGCCATGGAGCATCAAAGACTCCATCCCCACCGCAGCATCGAGCCGCTAGCCGATGACGTGTTTAGCCTTCGTGGAAGTTTTGCGATGAACCCCATGGTGCGCATTTCACGCAACATGACGATCGTGCGGCGCGGCGCGGAGCTCACTCTCATCAACCCAATCCGCTGCAACGCCGATTGCCTGCGCGACTTGGATAAGCTTGGCGCCGTGAAGCACGTTATCCGCCTGGGCGGTTTTCACGGCGCAGATGATCCGTTTTATATCAATCGTTATCGCGCGACATTTTGGGCGCCGATTGGAGAATTGGGTTATCAAACACCACTTATCGACAAGGTGCTCCTTGATGGCGGTGAACTTCCCTTCACCGACGCCCTGCTCTTCTGCTTTAAAGGGGCGCGCGTCCCTGAAGCCGCTATTTGCATTACGCGCGGCAATGGTCTCTTGCTGACCTGCGACGCCATACAACATTATGGCGATTACAGTCAGAACAATTTGGCCGCACGCATGGCGATGCCATTTATCGGCTTTCCAAAACGAGTGATCATCGGCCCCATCTGGTTGCAACGCGCGACCACAATAAACGCCTCCCTGCGCCCAGAGTTCGACCGTCTATTGAAGATGAAGTTTGACGCGTTGTTCGCGGCCCACGGCACCTACTTAGCCAAAGGCGCTCACGCCGGCGTGCGCGCAGCGGTGGATGCGACGTTCGACGCGTAGGCATGGGCGCGAGCCGACCCACTATCTCAACAACTGTGCGGCTTAGCTCCGGGCTTAGCTCGGCACAGCACGATAGAGCGCGCGCGCGTCACCACACTCGCGAAATCGGTCCGGGACTTGCCCGCGCGGGCGCATGCAGGCGGCTACTCGCACGGGGTGCCGCGCATCTCAATCCCCGTGGCGCCGGTTGCTGGATTCGCGTTACTCAAGCAAGCTTGCAGCGTTACGTCCCGACATCACTTCGCATGTCGACTTACGTCCTCATGGCGTCTTACTCAGGGCGCGCCCCTCCTCGCCGGGGCCGAAGAAGACCATATTGGTCACGCGGATGACCAGGCCGGACCATCGTGGGCCAGCGTGTACAAAATCACGAGCGACCTACCGGCTTCGATGGTGACATCGCTCACATTCGCGGTGCTGTGGCCGGCCCTCGCCGCAAACGGCCGTTCGTAAGTGGCGCTCAACTGCTCTTCCTTTGGTCGCTACGGCGAGACAGCTCGCGCGCTACATAGCGCGCGAGTTTTCGCGATCGTCTTAGGCCCAGAATTCGTCCCAATTGTAGAGATCGAAGAAGTGCTCGCGGCCGGAGACGATCTTGCCGTTTTTAACCTCGAACACGATGCAGCATGACACATCCAGGCGCTTGCCATTGCGTTCGCCAGTGTTGCGGTGGAGCCCGACGACGCGACCGTCGTCGGTCGTGAACACATCTTCGAGCGCAGCCCTGAACGTGCCGCTCGTTTCGGCACCATAGCGGCCGAACTGCGCGAACACGGCCTCGCGCCCTCTACGATCGCCGGCTATCGAGGTGCGCCCTGGCGTGTGCCAGGATGATCTCTCGTCAAAGATCTCATGCAGCGCGTGAAGTTGGCGATAGCCTCGTTGTAGGGTGCCGGTTTGATTGCCGTCCTTAACCGACGGCTAAACGTTGCTAATTTCCGGAGCGCCGGCTCCGCCACCCGCGGGCCAGAGTTGAAGGGTTGAGGTGCGCCAGGCCTACGTCTCAGGCGATATTGAGGTGCGGGGCGACGAACGCCGCGTCCTTGTGAACGGACGCCCTGCGCCGCTCGGCGCGCGCGCTTTTGACCTGCTGATGACGCTGATCGAGCATCGGGACCGCGTTATTAGCAAGGCTGAGTTGATGGCCCTGGTCTGGCCTGGACTGATCGTCGAAGAAAACAATCTCACAGTACAGATCTCCGCGCTGCGCAAGGCGCTCGGAAGCGCAGCGATCGCGACGGTGGCTGGCCGAGGCTATCGCTTCACGCTGCCGCTTGATGCCTGCGAACATGAGCAGACTAGCCGGCAAGGTCGTCCTGTCATCGCCGTCCTCGCCTTCGACAACCTCTCCGGCGACGCCGAAATGCAATTCTTCTCAGACGGCGTTAGCGAGGAGATCATCCAGAGGCTGTCACGCGGTGCCAACCTCGGTGTCATCGGCCGAACCTCGAGCTTTCAGTTCCGTGGGGAACACAAGGCCGAGGTCGTCGAACGGTTGAACTGCACGCACGTGCTAGATGGCGCCATCCGGCGTACGGCGGGAAATATCCGCATCAGCGCCCATCTGATGGACGCGTCCTCGCGGGAGACGATCTGGTCTCAACGTTACGATCGCCCGCTCGACAACGTATTCCAGGTTCAGGACGAGATTGCGGAAAGCATCGCCAATGCGCTCAACCTGACGTTCTTCAATGTCGCGACCCGAGCAGTCGATGCCGACGTGCACGATCTCTATTTGCGATCAAGCCCAAAGGCCTATTCCCCGAACGAACTCGCTTCGAGCGTGGGCTTGCTGGAGGCGGTGACCGAGCGAGCGCCGCACTTCGTGGAGGCTTGGGGGCGGCTCGCCTACCTGCGCGCCTTCCTACACATGTACCTGCCGTTTGCTGAACGAGCAGCGAGCGCCGAGCGCGTGGTGCGCGAAGCGTCCTATGCGCTGGCGCTCGACGGGAAGAACATGGACGCCCTCGCAGGGCAATGCTTCGTGAAACCGCCCTACGGCGATTTCGTTGCGTTTGATGCCCTCGTAGAGCGTCTGTCTCGGGCGCCGGGATCCGGCGATGGCCGGCTTTATATCGGCTGGCTGCTGCGCCACACCGGCCGCGTCAGCGAAGCGCTAGAAGAAACGCAGCGATCCTATCGTCTCGACCCATTGGACTCCATGTCCATCAACCTGATGGCGCTGGCCTACATGGCTTCCGGACGTTCGGCGGAGGCCGCGCCCTTGTTCGAAGACCTCGTCAAGCGGATTCCTGGCATGAGCTTTCCGCTCTCAAGCCTTCTGCGCGCGCGCACGTTTCTCCAGGATTGGGGCGAGGTCGACCGCTTGCTGGCGCTGACGCGCGAACGCCCCCTGCGAGAGTTTCAGGACACTGTGCCATTCGTGCGCGCCAAACGCGACCCGACGCCAGAGAACATCGACGCGTGGCGGAGTGCGTTTGAGGCGGATATTACAAGGGCCGGCAGAGTTGACGTTGCGCGGCTTGTTTATGCAGCGCACCTGGGACTCGTGGACGAGGCTTACAGCGCCGCCGCATCTTGCCGGGTTGGGCCAGCACGCATCGGAGACGACATCATGGGGCCGGACGGCTATCGCACGGCGCTGATGTTCCAGACCGACATGCCAGAACTCCGCAATGACCCGCGCTTTCCCGCTCTTTGCGCGCGACTGGGTCTGGTCGAGCTTTGGATGAACACCGATCGCTGGCCGGACTGCGTGGACGAGGTCCCGTATGACTTCCGGGCCGAATGTCTTCGAATGAAAGGCGCATCCCGCGAAGAACGCGCGTACTGAAACGCCAGGGTAGCAATTTCACATTTGGCCCAACCCTTCTCGGGCGACAATATTTCCCGAGTGGCCGGCGCCCTCAGTTGCCGCCGTTGATAATATCGCGCACGCGCCGGTACTATGTCGCCGATTGCGGTCGCTTAGGTGTCAGTTGTGATTTCGTCCCATAGCAGGCCGCAATAGCCCGTGACCCAGTTGATCGCATTCGCAGACACCCACTCGCCAGCAGGTCGCGAATTTTAGCTGGCATTCCGAACGCCTAATAGTGTTGGCGTAAAAATCGCTGACTTGGGACCGCGGCAAAGAGCTCGCTGACCATCGGCGATTCACCATGGAAACCGACATCGCCGTTTATTTCTGCGATCCACAAAGCCCCTGGCAGCGTGGCTCAAACGAAAATACCAACCGCCTGATGCGCCAGCATTTTCCACGCGGCACAGATCTGGCGCCGCACTCCCAGGCCGAACTAAACCGGATCGCCCGGCGCCTCAATGAACGGCCGAGAAAAACGCTGGACTTCGAAACCCCAGCCGAGCGATTTAGCGAGTGTGTTGCGTCGACCCGTTGGGACCGCCGGCCAAACCCAACCTTATCGCCTCATTCTGCGTCGAAACAGAACATCGCAAGCGCCGAATTAAATCAGCGTGACGCGCGGCCATCTGGCCCCGGCAAAGGCACTATGCGTCGTGATCCAACAGTGATCCGACGTGTGGCTGCGGGGATGAACGGGGTGTCGCCGTGACTTGGTCGTCACCGTCGCCATCGTTGCTGGGCTTGATCGGTGCGCCGTTGGCCTGATGTGGGACGGGCGCAGCGGCGGTTGTTAAAGCGGGTGGTGAGACAGACATTGACCTTCTCCGAGCACCTGACGGCTCACATTATCAGACGCCGCCGCGCACTCCCCGCATCATCGGCAAATTTTGCCTAGCCTCGAACAAACGGACGAACGAACTCAGGCGGCGTCAAGAATGCCGTGAAATGCACGGCTGGCTTGGAGACGCCGGCATAGCTGTGCGCCAACATGAAATGCGCTTTTAGTGTTCGCGCGGTCGCCGTCCGCTGCGCGTTTGCGTGACAAGACGCATCGGCGTCATCGCAGATGACCATCAATCCTCCGTTGGCGAGCCTTTCCGCTGTCACCCAAGGCGCCTCGCACTCGTCGAAGTCGATGAAGACGTGCGGGTGATCGGGACTGTAGAAAGCCGTTGCATTGGCGTAGAACTCGCTGCCCGCTATGTAGCGAAGAGGAGCGTGGACGGAGCGGCGCCAAAGCTGGGTCACGACTTCCGCCACCTCCGCCCGCGGCTGCATTACATCGGGCTCGTGCGAAAAATGTATCTTCGCGACGGCTATGGCCGGCGATAGCGCCAGCGACACCAGTGTTACGGCAACGGCGCCGAACGCTGCTCGGCGCAACAGATTGGCTTCCACTGCGCGCACCGTTTCGCTGACGAGCAGTGGAATCAAGCTGACCGTGCCGATCAGCATGTTCACGGAAACCTTGTTCCGAAAGATCAGCGCAAGCGCCACGGTGAGAGCAATTGGCGCCAACGCCAAGACCATAAGCATGCGGCCCTTCGGCGTACGCCAGAGTTCGATCACAGAACGCCGCCAGTGCTTCGGCGCGATCGCCGCACAAGAAATCGCAATAGCAATAACAACAATATGAAATGCGACAACAGCTGCGATCGTGCCGAGAGCATGTGCAATTACCGGCGCATAAGAGCGGCCGGTTTCGACGTCGAAATAGTGGAACGGGAGAAAACCCGTTTCAAACAGCCACCAAATATGGGGCGAAAGAACGATTAGGGCCGTGACGGCCGACAGGTACGGACGAAGCGACATGAAGTAGGGTCGCCAATCTTGTTGCGTTGAGGCAGCGAGCAGACACGTCACACCAAGAATGACGGCGAAATATTTGGACAGCAACGCAAGCGCCATGAAGACGCCAAACAATAACGCGTCGCTGATCCTCCTCGTCTCGAATGAGCGCACGAAATAGTGCAGCGTCCACGGCCAAACGGACAGGAAAATTGAATTGGCGTTGAACTTGTAGGCGAGAAACGTGAAGCACGGTGTCAATAGCAGGAGGAGCGTCGCCGCGACACGCGTTCGACCGCCAGCAAAATCGCCAATGAGGCGCCACGAGCCCCATAGCCCGAGCGCGGCGTTGATCATGCTGAGGAGACGAAAAGCCCAATCCTGGTGCGGCGCAATCGTAAACCAGGCTCCGGCCATCCAAGCCCAAAGGGGCGGATGCTTATAGTAGCCGAGCTGAAACTCACGGCCCCAGACGTACGCCTCCGCGGTGTCGTGGTGTACAGCGCTCGATAAGCCGGTGACGGCGCCGTACGCCGTCCACGCGACAACGAAGACAGTCAGCAGGCCAAACACCGCAAGGTTGCGCTGAACAACGCTGGCCTTGCTTAAGAATCTCTGAGAAGCAGCGGCGCCTACCATTGCGAACGCGCATCCCATTGCAAGGTCAGCCCCGCTTCTCGAACCATCCGCGGCAATAACGGAAGCAGTCGCGCCTCCTGCATTCTGCATTTGCCGATCGGGTCGCCAGGTGCATCCGATCCCGGATGAACCATCAGCACGCCCCCTTTAGACATTGCAGCAAGATCCCTGCTCCACAGCGACAGGACATCCTCGCGCTCGCGAAACGCACGAAGACCGCCGAACCCTGGATTAAGGGGCACGCCTCGCGCGAGTGCGTCCCCTTGGAGGACAGCGCTCAGGCGATCGAGAATCAGTCGTTTGACGCCCGCGCGCTGAGACGAAGTGCGACATTGGCGCACCCAGCCGCAGAAACCCACATCGTCGATCAATTGAAATAGCGCGGCTCTCGCTGCCGGCAAGAGATGCACATGCCGATGGCCATCTATGAACTGTGGATGCTCGCCCATGACCTGGACGAAAGCGTCCCATTGCTGGAAAAATCGAGTGCGCAAATCACCCACCAGCGTCAACGAACGATCCACCGCCAGACGTGCTAGTGAAATTGCCGGCATCGAATTAGTGTCCAACTGTTCCGTGAGATTCAAATGCAAACCGATGGCGAAGGTGCGCTTTCGCGTCGCCAAATCAGCCAGCTGCGCACCCTCGCTCTTCCACGATCGTCGCTCCACCAAGCACGTGGCGCCGTTGATAAAACCGGCGCCGAGCAGATCGCGTATGATCATGCTCGTCTCCGGCGCATAGCCGTAGTCGTCGGCGCAGGCGAGGCACCTCGCGGCGCCACGCTGGGGGAGTTCAATCAACAGTGGCGCTTCCAACCTGCAGGGCTTCCTGTTCCCGCATGGTGCGTCGCCGACGCACAACATAGAGCGGACGGTCGGATATTTCTTCTCGGATGGACCCCACATAGAGACCCGTAAGCCCGAGGCACCCCAACGAAATGCCGTTGAGAAAGAGGATCATGATTGAGAGCAACGCCGTGCCGGAGACAGCCAAGTGCATCGGATCGCGCATCACGAACTGCTCGACCCAGACAAAGCAACCTAGCAATAACGCAAACAGGGTAATCAAAGCGCCAATGATGCCGACAAGATAAAGAGGCATTCGGCTGTGCCCCACAATGGCCGAAAGCGCAGCGCCGACAAGGCGAGCATAGCTATAGCGCGACACGCCCTCCCGATCGCCAGCGTCAAAGGGCACGTAAGCGCGGCGAAAACCGAGCCAGTCTATGAGTGAGCGATTGAGACGTTTGTGGTCGGAGATTTTGGCGAACTCATCGACGACAGCGCGATCGATCAGTCGAAAGTCAGTTGCCCGCGGCGGCGCCGACACCTCTGAGATCCTGTTCATGAGATAACTGAAACCGCGGGAAGCCAGGCGGCGAACAAATCCCTCACCCGGGCGCCGATTGCGCACGCCGATGACAACATCTGCGCCCTTTTCCCACTCAGATACCAACTGAGGAATGAGTTCAGGCGGATGTTCAAGGTCGGCATCAATGAGAATGACGGCGTCACCCATGGCGTGTGCTATGCCAGCGGCGATGGCTGGCTCTTTTCCAAAATTCCGGGAAAGCTCAACCAACCGGACGGTCGAATCTGCCTTTGCGATCGAGCAGACGCGACTAAGGGTGTCGTCAGTGCTTCCATCGTCAACGACAATCAGTTCGTGCGGGTAAGCCAACCGCGCTAACGTACTTTTCAAGCGCGCATAGAATGGGTCGATGACCTCCTCTTCGTTGTAAGCAGCCACCACAATTGACAGAACAAGGAGCGGCGGCTGCGAAGGTTGCGCCGTCGGCAATGGGCGTTGCCGTTGGGGCGCCGAGCGAAGATTTGTCCCAACCGAGCGCCTTTGAGGGGGGGCGACGTCCGCCATAAGCCAACCACCGCGCAAACCTCGCTCCGAACTGCGGCAAGGTCTTGCTGTAAGACGGCACGAGGCGGGATGAACCTCACCGCCGCAGTCTCTGTTTGTCTGAAATCTAACTCAAATTCTTGTCAGATTGTTTGAGGAGGCGCCGCGCCCTTCCCCTCGCTGCCGCCGCTAAGATGGGTGGTGGGCGCGCACCTGCGCCAGAAGTGCGGCGATGTCGCTCCGGCGGCCTGCATCAGCGACTTCCCGCCCTGGGCGGACCGGTGCGTTTTGCGCACGCTGCAAATACTGTCCTGCCTGAGCGTATTCGCTTCCACGAATGAGAAAATCCGCCATGAAGTAGTTCGGCTCGATGCCAGTGGGGTTCATCCGCAGCGCCCTCTGCAGATAGTCACGGGCGCGATTGCGGTCGCCGAAGCCGAGCGGGAAACCCGGCACTTGATAATAAAGTGACCCAAGACTTGTGTAGATTGAACCGTCGCCAAGGGCGTTTGGATTGATTCGCTCAGCGCGCAGCAAGAGGTCGCGCGCCTGCCCAACCATGCCGAGAGCGCCAAGACCGCCTTCAACACCAGCCTCTGAACTCAAAACGATCGCCTGCCACACGAGCGGTTCTGCCGCGCCCGGGTGAGCTTGTGCGATCTGTTGCGCCTGCACATCCAGACGCCGTAGCTCTGCAAGTTTCGCGTCATGGACCTGAATTTCGAATTGGGCATGGTCCCAAGAATGGGCGAGTGCGGCAAGCTGCAGATCGATCGACTCATCAGCGGCCGCTGGCGCTGCCAATGCAAAGGCAACCGCCAACGCCGCCACAAAACGTTTCAACATCTCTACTCCTTTACGCAACGAACAGTTTGGCGGCGCGCTGGTCATTAGCTGCCAAGGCGCCGTCGACCAGCGATGGCGCCAGGGCGTTTACACGAACGAATAACGATTCCGGAAAGCCGAGATACGCCTCTCGCTCACAGCGAACGATGGCCTTCACGATCCTTCGCGCAACGCGTTTCGGCTCATCCATTGTCATCTTGGTCTGTTTGGCGAATTCACGGACCAATGGTGAATTCAATGGCGTATTCACGGCGCGTGGCGCCACATAGATCACGCGCACGCCTGAACCCGCTAGTTCCCGGCGCAGTCCCTGGCTGAGAGCATGAAGTCCTGACTTAGAACTTGAGTAGCTGACGAAGTGAGCAAAATTGATCGACCCAAAGATTGAGCCAATGTTGACGATACGCCCGTGCCGACGTTCTCGCATGCAAGGCAGAACTGCCTGCACCAGCCGGGCCGGCGCGATTAGGTTGACCATGTACGTCGTAACCAGAGCATCGCCGCTCTGCGCGCCGAAGGGCCCAAAGTGCTGAACACCGGCTAGATTGATCAGAATATCCCATGGCTCCGCCGCAGTCGTCGCCGCAACGGTTTCCAATCCCTCCAGCGTCGACAGATCGCCGCGGATAAGACGGGCATCATAAGGCAAGGCCGCCGCTCTATCGATGACCGTAAGATTGGCGCCGCCCTTGATAAGGCTCTCTGCAATCAGAGAGCCTATTCCGCCGGCGCCGCCTGTCATCAAGACACGCTCATTCCTAAGCCGCACGTGACGCCTCCTCTCCATGCGGGATGGATCGAAAGACGTTCCCAAACAAAACAAACATGGACTTGGCGACATGCACGATCGCAGCGCGGTCAATTTTTAGACTGACCTTCTCCATAAGCGCCTCGAAGAACTTCATGTGGTCCTGATCGAGCGCGCCATGGGAGGTCAGATACCGGAATGCCGCCGGTGGAAGCCCAAGCGATTGCTGCACCGAAGAGGCTCCGCGCGAGGCAAGCAGCACGCTGGTTGATTCCAGCACGTAGACCATGCCGAAGAAGCCCATTGGGTTGACACGATTGATGTAGTCATACGCAAACGCGACCATCAGCTCGGTTGCGAAGCGAGGCTGACTGTCGCGCGCCGCCACCGGATCGGCGCCGCAAGCAGCGATATCATCGAGGATCCAGAGTTCGTGACCAGTCTCTTCTGCGATGTACTCGTCGAGCGCTGTTTTGAACTCTCCATGCGTGGAGTCCAGCCGGGCCTTGGCCGCCGCCATAAGCGAGACGGTGTGTTTGACGTGGTGATACGCCTCCGTCAGGTATGCGACGTATGTTTCTCTGCTAATGCGCCCGGCAAGCCCGTCAACCAATTGAGGGATGGTCAACAATTGCTGTGCCTCCAGCATAGTTTGTTGACGCAAGTTGGAGTGAAATGACATTCGGTTATCCGCTTACAAAGGCCGCATGCGCGGCAAGAATTGTGTCTCGGCGAGGTCTACCGTTACCGGTTAGGTTTCCCGCCTCCACACTCAAGGGCGCCATCAACTCGAAAGCGCCGATGCGCGCATATTCAGGAAGCCGCCCGTTCGCGCGTTCGATACTGTGCGCGACATTGTCGCGTTCAACGTTCGTGAACACCGGGGCGATTAGCGCGCGCAGTTCGGCGCGTCCTTCGCCAAAAACCAGGGCGTGGCGAATAAGGGGTTCGGCCAACAATTCGCTTTCGACCCACTCTGGAGAAATGTTGCGGCCGAAAGAGGTGATGATCAGATTGCTTTTGCGGCCGGTGACTTGGAGAAAACCGTCCTGATCGAGATGGCCGATATCGCCCGTCTGAGTGGGCCCGCAGTGGACTTCGCGACCCGCGTATCCAAGAAAGGTTTCACCGCCGACGATAATCTCGCCATCGTCCACCACGTCAACATTCACATGAGAAAGCGGCTTGCCGACTGTGCCAACGCGATCCATTGCAGGCGCGTTTACCGAAACCACAGATGCGCACTCCGTCAGTCCATAGCCTTCGAACACCGGCAGGTTCAACGATCGCGCCATGGTGATGAGGTCGGGCGCAAGCTTCGCTCCGCCGACCGCGACTAGATTTAGGGTGGACAGGTGCATCCCGCCAAACGCGCTTGTCGCCATGATGCCGCGCAACAACTCCGGAACCAGGATGAGGCTGGTTGCCTGCGCGCCGCGCAGCGCATGCCCCATTCGCGCAAAGTCCGGCTTGAAGGGATTGGCGCACCCCAATTCTTCGGGCGACTCGACATGATAGCAACCGCCGGCGAGCAGCACGGCATATAGTCCTGCGACATTTTCCAGCAGTACGCCTAAGGGCAATATGGGTGCGTGAACGCCTGCGAAGCGCACGCCGAAACGCTCGACAATTGCATGTGCCACACGCTCCATCTGCACCTGCGAAAGGCAAACGCCTTTCGGCGCACCTGTCGAGCCCGAGGTGTAGGTCACCTTTGCGGTCAATGTGGGAAGTCGCGAGGCGTCACCGTGGAGCCGCCTAATCCAAATGGCGCTGCCTGCTATGCTGAGCGGCGCACCGCCCTCACCTGCCTCTTCAATCACCCAATCTGCGCCCGCATCGCTGAGGGCCGCGTCACATTGCTGGCCAGTGAAGAACGATGGCAGCGGGAGAGCGGCGCGACGCAATCGCATCATCACTAGATCCAAGATAACCCAGGCTGGACCATTAGGCAGAGATATCCCAACGCAACCGCGCGCATCCGACAAAAGGGGGCTAATGGCCTGAGCAAGGGAACGAACGAGATCGTCGAGCTGGGCATAAGACATAACAATTCCCGCGCCACGCAGCGCAGGCCGATCGCCAGCCGCTTGCGCGTGCCGTGCGATTGCTTCGAGAACGAGACTCACACGCCTACTCCAAACTCGGCGCGCGAGCGTGCGGCAGATACGCGCCCCCAAACGACCACCGGCTCATGCTCGAAATAGCTGCCCCAATCTCCGCCGGCGCTCGGCAGCCTTGCCTGCCGTGCGATCGCGAGTTCACCCGCGCAAAATCCGAACGCAGCAAAAGCACGACGAAGACGCCGGGTTGCGGTAGCCACCGCATGCGTAGCACCCTCATTTTGCAGATACCTAGCGAGCGCGGGGAACAGGAGTGATGACCCAACGCCTACGGTCGCCAGATTTCCGATCTCAGCAATCTGAGTCCGCCTTACATCAAAACCTTCCGCGACCGACAACGCCGTCTCAACGGGATCGTCCAAGTAGTGCTCTAGGTAGAGCGGCTGTTCGCTTGAACGCCGACATCCGGCAGCGGCAACCACGGCCCCATCCTCATCGACGACGCCGACAAGCACCGGATAGTGCGATGTGATTTCAACACGGAAGCTCGCGGCGTAAACTTGTTCGATGAGCGCCTCCGCATGCCGGCGCAGCGGATGTCCGACTTTGATAACCGCAGTCTCCAGCCGCTTCGAGGAGTACACGACATGCGGCTTCGTAGACGCAGCAACCAGCGTCTCCTCCGACATCCGCGACCTCTCCCGTTTGACGCGGCTAACGCCGCCCTGGTCAGAGGCAGGACGCCGCGGCGGGCGATGCCCCTCACCTGGAAGCCGTGATTTTTTGCAGCCAGCGGCGTCACATTCGAGCCGCATTGGTTGGTCATTTGCGATCGTAAATCCGAGCGCGGGTGGCGGCATTTGGCGGACGGCGACAAAAATAGCGGATTGATCGCCGCCTATTTGGCGAAACGAATTGCACTTGTTCGCTTCTTTGCCGTGCGGACCGGCTCAGGCGCCGAGGCTGAAGACATCGTCCAAGAAATATTCATCAAGATTGAAAGCTTGGACGGCGCTGCCATCGAGAATCATGCAGCCTACCTGTATAAACTGGGGTCCAATGTCCTCTTGGATCGATTGCGCGCAAGACGTCGCGGCCAAGCGCGCGAGGCTGCCTATTTCGACACGCAAGCCGGAGGTGGCGGCAACACTCTCGAACCCGCAGCGCCTGATCCTTCGCCAGAACACGCGTGGGAGTCGCGGCGGCGTCTTCAAGAGGTTCTCGCGATCGTGAAGGAGTTTCCTCCGCAGCGACGGCGCGTATTTATCATGCATAAGCTGGAGGGCCTGTCGTATGGTGAGGTTGCTGAAGCGCTCAAGATCTCAAAGAGCGCGGTAGAAAAACACATGATGACGGCGCTGCGAGAACTTGTTGTCCTCGGGAGGCCTCAATGATTGCGACAAGAATCTGCCGCAATTGGTTGAGGTGCAGCTGCGTCGCCGGCGTCTTGCCATGGAAGACGACCCGAATTGGCGAGATGGCCGAGCCATGAATGTCCCACGTCCCCCAATCGAAACCCGCGCGCTGGAAGGCGCGGCGTGGTGGCGCGCTAAGCTCGACGGCGAGGACGTGACCGAAAGCGATTGGCTCTCTTATGAAGAGTGGCTGAGCGAAACACCGGAAAATCGCGCCGCTGCTGCGCGGGTCGATGAGACGATTGCCACGATACAAGCAAACGAACAGATGGTCATCAAAGATGGGTCACCCAACGGCGCTCGCCCGCCGAGACGTTGGCTTGCGAGTTCTGCACTCTGGGCCTCCGCTGCGGCTGCTGCGGCTGCGGCCGCCCTCTTGTTCATCCCCACGCCACAACCGCCGACAGAGCTGGCGTACGCAACCCCAGCGGATCGCGCGCGCGTCGTCGAGCTGCCAGATGGAACGCAAGTGCACCTAAACCGCTCAACGCTCATCCGCGTCCGCTTCGGCGCGGAGCGGCGCGTGGAGTTGTCGCAGGGCGAAGCTTCGTTTGACGTCTTTCACGATCCATCGCACCCGTTTGAGGTTGCTGCGGGCGAAGTCAGTATCCGCGACGTCGGCACCGAGTTCAACGTAGCGCGCAACGCACAAAGTTTGGTTGTGAGCGTGCGCTCAGGCGAGGTCGCAGTCACTGCCGCGCACGCGCCCAGCACACGCGTTCAGGCGGGGCGCATGGCTCGCGTCAGCGCCGGGGCGATCGCTGTCGTTGCCGCTCGCACCGACGATGCCTTCGCCTGGCAGTCTGGCCACCTCGTCTATCACGATGCGACGCTTTCTGCGGTTCTTGAGGACTTCAACCGCTACAGCGCCAAGCCGATCGTGCTCACGGATGACAAGGCGGCCAATCTGCATTTTTCGGGCATCCTTGCCATCGACGAGCCACGCACAATGCTTGCACATCTCCAGGAATTCCTGCCTATTCAGGCCAGCGACGATGGTCATCGAATCGTCGTTAGGAGCAGCACTTAAGCGTGATCCGCTGGTCGGGTTTGACTGTGATGATGGCAGGCGCTGCGGCCACGACGCTCGCGCCCGCTCTCGCTCGTCACTCAGCGACGTACCCGAGCATCGTCTCGACCAATTGCCGGCTCACGATACAAATGCGCTCGCCAATGAAATGAGCGGGGTACTCTTTAGCGACATCGGCGCTGGGCGCGACAAAGCGTATATCAGAGGCATTTCCGATGGAGCTTTAACCGGCCACGCACAATCCACAGTCGGGGTTTATCTCGATGGTGTTCGCTTAACCTACGCTGCCCCGGACCCTCAGCTGCAACTCGTGGACGTCGCACGTGTTGACGTGTTGCGCGGCCCACAAGGCGCCCTGTACGGCGCAGGATCAATCGGGGGCATCATCAGCATTGAATCAAACACACCAGACGCGACTGCGGCCTACGGCAGCATCCTCGGCGGCGTAGAGGTGACCAACGGCGGCGGCCTCGGCGACAACACCGAACTGATGCTCAATCTTCCGGTCGTTTCCAACCGCCTGGCGATACGCCTTGCCGGCTATGACCAGCGCATCGCCGGTTGGCAGGACAACGCTTTGCTCGGTCGCGAAGATACAAACGCCGTGCAACGAATAGGTGGGCGCCTCAGCGCTCAACTCGACCTGACCGAGAATTGGCGCCTACGCACGTTTGTAGCGAATCAGACAATCGACGCGAGCGACGCTCAATATCTGGGCCCAACCAATAACGGTCCCAATAGAACCGCGCATCTTCTTGAACCGCACGACAACGACTTTCTCATGATGGGCGGTGCAATTCATGGCTCCACTAGGTACGGCGTGATCGACACCACTACCGCAATTGTGCGGCACGAGGTGAACAGCCGGTATGACGCAACCGGCTCGTTTTCGCCGCTCGTACTCGATCCAAGTGCTGTGCGTCCGCTCGATGATCATAGCGGCCTCGACATTCTCGTACATGAGACGAGACTAACCTCGCCCGCCGGCGTGGCGCCTCCTTGGTTCTTGGGACTGTTTTACGCCGACGGTGATAACCGCTCGGCGAGAAACCTACGCGACGGCGCCATCGGGCTCTGGCCGTCTTCCGCTTATTCCGAGGATCGACGCGACGCTGTTGATGAGGTGGCAGTGTTTGGCGAAACCAGCTGGGCGCTTGCGCCGGATCTAACGCTGTCAACCGGGCTTCGCCTTTTTCGCTATCATATACGCGTCACCTCCAAAGTAACTCAGGCTTTTCCAGCAACATCCTCTCAAACACAACGACGCCTGAACGACAGTGGCGCGGCCCCGGACATTCGCCTCGCATATCATCCGAACGCTCAAGCGCTCTTCTATCTCGGGGCCTCGGAGGGCTATCGAAGCGCCGGCTTCAACACAGGCGCGCCCGCTGGCACTGCATTCAGCACCACAACACAACCCTTCAGCCGATTTTCCGGGGACGAACTCTGGGCATTCGAAGCCGGAACCCGGCTGGCCCTGCTCGACGGGCGACTACTTTTCAATGCGGCAAGCTTTTACAACGAATGGCGTCACCTTCAGACCGACGAACTCATCAGCAATAACCTTCCCTTCACCGGAAACGCCGGAACCGTGGGGGTGTGGGGTTTTGAGTCTGATGTGTCCTACGAAGCCACTAACCATGTCGGTGTCGGTGCGCATCTGCTTGTCAACGAACCCGAGATCAGCCACCCCGACCCGTCGTTTCCAAGCATGGTGCGCGGTCTGCCAGGCACCCCTGAACTGACGCTCTCGGGCTCATTGAGCTATGAACGCGAGCTATCCGTGGCGGGCGTAGACATGACCGGGCGCGCTGAGCTGAACCTCACATACGTTGGAAGCTCTGCGGCCGCCTTCTCCAGTGCCGCGCAGCGCACGTCTTATACTCGCACGGACGCGTCCTTCTCTCTCAACGTGCGCGCCCTTGAATTTCTAGTTTACGCCGAAAACATCTTCGACATCGCGGGAACAACCTTTTCCGACGGCAACCCCTATTCGGCCGCGGGCCCTTTCGTGACACAACTGCGCCCGTTCACGCTTGGCGCGGAAATCCGACACCGCTTCAATTGACAACGCCACACGCCATGCGGCCCCCGCCACCGCCCAGGGGCGCTGGCGTGTCGCTGTAATTGTCGCCGTTTGCGTGAATGATGAGGGTATGCCCGCGGAGGCTTTCAACCGATCGAAGACGCGGCGCAATCAATGTTCGGTTGGCCGACCCGTCGGCCTCCACGTGCACAACGGGCAAGTCACCGAGATGTCCATTTCCCATCGGGCCTCCATGATGGCCGCTCACCTGCGGATCGAAATGCCCTCCCGCCGCACCCGCCGGGATCATTGCGCCGCTCGGGTTTGGGCCCACATCGCACGAAGCGTTGGCGTGCAGGTGCATGCCGTGATCGCCAGGCGGCAACCCATGCAGATGAAGCAGCAAATGGACCCCGTCGCGGCCATCGATAAGGACGATCTCGCCCACAGATGTGGAGGCTGTGTCGACGCGGTGGACCGCTACTCGGATGGATGAAGACGGCGCGGGGGTCACGCAGGACGTCACGCCAAGCACGCCCGCGCTTGCCAGCGCTAATCGCCAAACCATCACCGGTCTCCTAAAGAGCAAATCACTGGCTTTGTGCGGCTCGGGTGAAGTCGCATTGGCCTTCTCTAATCTGGCGCTGCAGCACGTGCTCGCGCCACATGAGGTCCGCGATTTCGCCTTCATGGTTGCCCCCGAACAATGAAGCCACGGGCACAAACAACAATGCAACGCCAAAGGTATCGATCGTGCGGGTGCGGCGTTGAGCAGCATCAAGTCGGTCTAGGCGGCCTTGCACTTGGGTGGCGTCGGCGACTAGCGACGGACAAGATAGGCCCCGATATTCACTGACGTCGTCGCTCGGGCGTGGAACGATATCTTGGGGTGCAGTAGCGCAAGCGGTGATGATGAAGCACACCGCGCCTAGAGCTGCGCATGTCCAACTCGCTTTCATCGAAATCTCCCTCTCGCGTTGTCCGACGCCACCGATGCTTTACCACCTCAGTCCAACGGCTGAGGTGATCTTGATCGGGCGGCGTCCAACGCTAAGCGAGAGGGTTATTATGTTGCGAGCGCGAGTTTTGTTGCTGGCCACGTTGGCCATTTTCGCCGCCGCTCAACCCGTATACGCAGACGATCAAAGCCCCCCCCTTTCTGATTCAGCGGCTGACTGGTCCTCGACTGTTCGCAATGCGATTGATCAGGACCCACGTCTCGTCCGCTTGTCGCCGACCGACATTGCCGACTTTTGCCCTGGCTATGACAGGTTGAGCGAAGCGGATCGCCGGACGTTCTGGGCCAACCTGATGGTCGAAATCGCGCGCGCTGAAAGCGGCGGCGAAGCTGACCGCACGCACTTTCTTCTTTTCGATGGCGCGGTTCGTCGCCCCGCCTTTCGGCGCGGCCTGTTTCAGATTTCCATCGAAGCGGCACGCAGCAGTCGCTTCAACTGTGCTGTCCCCGATGGCCGAGGGCTTCTTGATCCGGGTATAAATGCCGCGTGCGCGATCCACGTCGTGGAAAACACCATCGGAGCGCGCGACCAGGTGTCAGCGGCTGGCGACTATTGGCCGAGCCTCGCGGCGAGGGCGCGGCGCGCTCGCATTGCCGCAATCACGGCAGGGCAGTCGCCCTGCCAACCCGCCCCCTCACGATAGAGCACTCTGTCTGGAATGAGATGAGGAGCGGACATTCCAGTGGCGTCTGATTGTGTGAGCAACAAGAGCGAAGGCGCATGCATCCCCACCGAGAAACATTGTCGCGACGCACTTTCGTAGGTCAGACTGTGGGCGCAGCGGCGGTCCTGGCGCTGCCCGACGCATCTCAAGCGACTGAGATTGCACCCTCTGCCGAACAATTCGTTCAAGCCAATGTCTTGCGACTACTCGCGCTCATGGCGAATACCACCGCCCCGACTGAACGACAGCGGCTTGACCTTAGTGCATTGCTTGAATCGTTCATCGCGTTCGATCGTGTCGGTCTGTTTGTCCTTGGACGATACGCAGGGCATGCTCGTCAAAATCCGGCGCTGCGCGATGCGTGGATCAGCGCCTTCAAGGATTACGCCGTCGCCAGTTATGAGATTCGTCTCAACCGATTTCGAGGCGGCTTGCACCGGGTAACCGGTTCGGCGACACGCCTTCCCAACCAGGACGTCATCGTTTCAAGTCAATTTTATGGAGGCGCGCTCACTGAACCGGTAGACTTTGGCTGGAGGGTAGTTCGCTCGGCAGATGTTTGGACCGTTTTCGATCTGCAAGTGCGCCTTGAGGGTGGTCAGATTTGGTTGGCCCAACAACAGCAGGCTGAAATCTTGAGTGAACTGGATCGCAACAACGGCGATCTCGCCGACCTAACCACTCAAGTTGCACGAACAACAGCGCGCATACGCTCGACCGTGCGCGGGATGCACTAGAAATCCAGCCGGTAGCCAACGTTGACGTAGTAATCCCAGCTTTCGTCGGTCGACGTCGTCATCTCGGTGCGCTGCCATTCGGCGCCACCTTCGAGTTCGAGTAAGAACATGCAGTTCGCATAGATATTCGCGCGCAGCGATGGTCGCGCCAACAGCTAACGGCCATCATCGTTCTTGTCTTCGCGGTAGTTGACGCGGACGCGCGGGCTGATGCGCACCATGCGGTCGATGGGGTAGCGCGTGTTAGAGCGCACCCAGACATGGCTCGCAGGCCAACCGGCAGTGCCGCACGTTCGAGCGGCGGTCCATACAAATAGATGGATATGCTTGCGGCAGCCAGCGTGGAATTGACGAAGCAAAATCGGCTTCAGCGCCGCATTACGGCGAGCGCCTTATGCGGCGCGCCCCGGGACTTGCGCCCCTTGGCGCTGTCATCGCTCAGCACCACGAACGGCTAGACGGCAGCGGCTTCCATAGCGCCTGCCGGGGACCTGATCTCACAGCCGCTAGCCGATTGCTTGCGGCGGCCAACGCTTTTCAAACGCTGACCGAGACCCGTGCTGGGCGCAAAGGCGTTACGCGCAAGCAAGCCGCGCATGAGCTCCGCGAGGAAGCGCGCCGCGGCACGCTGTGCGGTGAGGCCGTCGCTGCGGTATTGGAAGCGGCCGGGCAAACCGGGCGCGCTAAGAAAGTCACCTACATTGCGGGGCTAACCGCGCGCGAAATCGAGGTGTTGCAGGCGCTGGCCCACGGCAGTGCGAACAAGGAGATCGCGCGTGAACTCGAGCTCTTGCCCAAGACCGTCGATAACCACATCCAGTCCATCTATTCGAAGCTTGGCGTGAAAACACGCGGCGGCGCCACCCACTTCGCGCTTGAACGTGGCTTGCTGCAGCCCGGCAAAACCTAGGGAATCCTCCTCAGGCGGCGCCGCGCCAGCGCCTTTAGCCTTTCCCACTAATCGAGGAGAGGGAATCATGACCAAATCGATCAAAGTCAGAGTGATCGCCGAGCTGACCGGCCCTCTGGCCATCATGGGCGGCGCAAACGCCAATACCATCAAGATGGCGATCGAGGACATCAACAGCCAAGGCGGCGTGTTGGGTCGCGAGCTGGAACTCATCGTTGAAGACGGCGCCACGACCGACAGCGTTGCCGCAGCCGCCGCGACCAAGCTTGTGCAACAGGATAAGGTCGATGTGCTGTTTGGCGGCATTTTCAGCTCGACCCGCCAAGCCATCAAAGGCCCCGCAGTCGAGCAAGGCAAAACGCTCTACATCTATCCCGAACAATACGAAGGTCAGGAATACCATCCCCTGCTCTTCTGCACAGGTCCGGTGCCGGCTCAGCAAGTCGAGCCGCTCCTGCCCTGGCTCATGCAATCGACAGGAACGAAGAAATTCTATCTGCCGTCGGCTGACTACATCTGGCCCCGCCGGCTCAATCAAAGCGCGCGCAACGTCGTCACGGCCAATGGCGGCGAAATTGTCGGCGAAGAATACTTCCCTCTAGATCACACCGATTATAGCGCAACGGTCGAACACATCATGTCGAGCGGCGCCGAGGTTGTCTTCAAACCACCGTGCCGCCGGGCGTGAGCGCATTTCTCGAGCAGCTTCACGACGCCGGCTTTCAGAAGCGCGGCGGGCAAGTGGTCTGCACTTATTTCGACGAGAACCTGCTTGCGGCGTTTCCTCGCGCTCACGTGGACGGAATTCTGAGCTGCCTCGACCATTATCAGACGATCAGCCATCCATTCAGCCGCCAGCTGCTTGCGCGCTACAATAAACGTTTTCCCAACTCGCAACAATTCACCGGCGGAAGCGCCTGTTCAGGGCTCTATCGCGGCATCAGGCTTTGGGAAGCTGCGGTGAAGGAATGCCAATCCGTTAATGCGTACGACGTTGCCGCAGCGCTCGATCATGCCAAGATCGCGGACGGCCCGGGCGGAACGGCTGAAATGGTTCCAGGCCAGCACCACGTGCGCATGAACATGTACATCGGCCGCGCCAAGGGCTCCGCCTTCGAGATCGTCAGGAGCCTCGGTGCCATCAATCCGAACGAGCGCGTGTACCGTTAGATGCTCCGAACACACAGGGCCGCTCCGCAAGGGGCGGCCTTCTTCTCCATCCCAAAAGCGGTCGTTCCGCCGTATGCCCGTATGGCGGACTTCACGGTTGCTGCTTAAGTGGCGGCAAACGCGCCCCGGCGGGAAGCCAGATCAGCTGACGTAACTTTTGCCGCCCGGCCCGGTATATAGGGCAATGCGGCAAACAGAGAAGCTGGAGGCGCTCTATCGTGAGCACGCCATGTCGGTTTATCGGTTCGCCCTGGGGCTTTCGCGGAACAGAGCTGAAGCCGAAGATATTGTAGCCGAAGCGTTCGCGCGGGTGGCCCCGCGGGTCTCCACGATTCAGGCCGCGACCGCGCGCGCCTATCTCCTAGCCGTCGCTCGCAACATCTTTCTCGACGAAAAGCGCCGCGCGGGACGTGAAGCGCATGCCTTGGCCGAAATTGCGCAGGACGCACCCGACACAGGCGCATCGTCCGACGACGGCGCCGATCTCGCGCTCGCCTTGCAGGCATTGGGCGCGCTGCCTGAAGGCGAGCGCGCCGCGCTCCTGCTCAGGCTCGATCATGCCATGTCCTACGAAGACATCGCTGCAACCCTCAATATCTCACTAGCCGCCGCCAAGGTGCGCGTGCACCGCGCGCGCCTCAAGCTCGTTGGCGTCGGCGCCAAAG
>JACQAC010000134.1 GCA_016195245.1 Pseudomonadota bacterium | reverse complement strand
CGTTGGTCGCACCATTTGGTGTTGCCGCCGGGGGCGGGGGCGACGGCGGCGATGCCGCTTGGCCTTGCGCTTTGGGGCTGACGCTGACCGCTATGGCGGCCGCCAGCGCCGCCCATCGGAACGGCGCCCGTTCGGCCGCGCGATCGGCCATATCCCCCGAACGGTCGTTGCGCATGCTTCTCAGGCGACTCCCCGTGCTACCTAAGCGTCCCAGGCCCAAGGCGTCCAGCGCCCGACGCCGCCCGGGCGAACGCGCTGGGTTGGGTGTTGCTGTTCAGCCGTCCTCCAGGAAAGCCACCAAGGCAAGGGCAATGAAAATGCCAGCCGCTGGAGCGCTCCAGGCGGCTACCGAGGCTGGAACCGTCTCGGTAATGGCAAAGGCGCCGGCCAGCTGCCCGTAGAAGAAGAGGAACAGGCCGATTCCAGCCCCTGCCGCACCCCATTGGGCCAGGTGCCCGAGCCGGTAGAGCTGAAGTGAGAATGCCGCGCCCAAGCCCGCCATTGCGGCCAGCAACATAGGGTAGGCAAGCAAAGCCTGGAACTTGAGTTCGTAACGTGTTGGCGCGAAACCAGCCTGCCTTGCGTCGTGGATAAAGGCGGGCAGCGACCAGAACGACAAAGTCGCTGGGTTCACGAAACGATCGATCAATTCGGTGGCGTCAAGGGCGGTGGGTATTGCCAAATGCGCCTCGCGGGTGGGCGCTTGGCCCGGGCTCGCTTCCACGACGTTGGTGAGTTGCCAAAAGCCGGGACGCAGCTCTGCCTGCCCTACTTGCATGCGTCGCGTAAACCGCAAGGTGTTGTCGTGCATTTCGAAGAACATGAAGGTCGCATCGAGCAACTGCGCGCCACTGGCGCCGACGCGATCGGCGTGGATCACCACCTGTCCGGTCGGATCGCCCTGCCGAATCCAGACGCCATGCTGTGGCGCCGAATCTTGTCCCAGGTCGGCGAGCGCAAGGTCGCGGTTTGTTTGGAATTGCTGATAGAAACTCGCGCCCAGCGGATTGAGCAACGTGACGGTGATAATGCCGAGAATGACGCCGACGAATGCCGGCGGCGTCAGGAAGCGCCATGCCGAAACGCCTGAGGCCCGCATCGCAATCAGTTCGCTACGCCGATTGAGTCCGATGATCGCCATCATTGATCCCGCCAGAACCACGAACGGCAGAGTTTGTTCGATGAGCATGGGCGTCTTGAGCAGCGTCAGCCGTGCCGCTTCAAGCGGGCCAAGGTCGGTTCGCGCGCCAACCGTCCGCATTTCCTCCACGAAATCGATCAGCAAGATCGACACGAGCACGGCGATCAGCGCGACGAGGATGCCGCCAAGCACGGCGGCGATCACGTAGCGGCCAAGGCGCGAGAACATGAAGGCCATCGCTACGCCTCCGCCAGGACAGACGGGCCGAGTTCGCGCCGTTTGCGGCGCGGCGAGCGTCCCGGCAACCACGCCGATGCGAAGAAGATTACCGCCAAAGGAAGCACGTACTGCGCTGCGTTGAGGCGCGGATCGTCGATGGCAGCCGCCTGGATGCCGATCGCCCCGAGGCGCGCAAGCAGGGCGACAACTGAGGCAATCATGATCCGCCTGCCGTAGCCGCCACGGCGGAATTCACCGACGAGCACGCCCGCCAGCGCGATCAGCGCTAAGGCAATGCTCAAGAGCGGCGCCGAGAGGCGCGCGTGCGCCTCCGCCAAGAACGCATTCACATTTCGCTGGTCGTAGTGGGAAGTCATGTCGGGGAAGAACAAGCTGTAGAGCGTTCGATCCGATGGTTTGAGGAAGAAGAGTCCGGGTTCGTTGAAGGTCTGCCCCATCTGGAGGACGTAGCGGTCAAAGTCCAAGACATCGACACCCCCATCCCGATTGGGCCTTTGCACTTGGCCGTCGCGCAGCACGATCGAAGGGCGGCCGTTGATGGTGACGATCGCGCCGGCGCGCGCGGTGTAAGTGATCGGCGTGTGTTGGCGCGCGTCATTGATTAACAAATCGCGGAGCTCACCGCCGCCACCGCGCTCACGGGCGTAGAGCGTGAGTTTGTCCGTCGGATAGGTGAACGTCCCCTCCCGAATGAGGCTCGAAGCGATGTCCGTCTGGAGCGAATAATAGATGTCGCGACGGGCCGCCAATGTGATTGGCTGCACCACGACGTTGATGACGAGATGCAAGAGCGCCGCCAGAGTCGCGAGCTGAATGATCGGGCGCGCGATGGCGCTGCGCGAAATGCCGGCGCCGAACATTACGGCTACTTCGCTCTCCGAGAGCATGCGGTTGAGCGCGTAGATCACCGCGATGAACACCGCCATCGGCATGATGAGCGAGATCAGCTGCGGCAGCGCCAGGATCGTCACCCACACGAAGGCAAAACCCGCGTTGCGGTTGCCGATGATGATATCGAGCTGGTTCAAGCCCTGCGTGAGGATGGCGATGGCCGCGAGCGCGCCGAGGATCGCCAAGAGCGGCGTCAGCACCTGGCGGAACACGTAGGCTGAAACAGTGTTCAAAACCGCTCCCTCACGAGCGTTTGTCCGCCCGTCCCGTTCCTAACCGCGCCCGGCAGCTTTTCAATCGCCTCCGGCATGGCTACCACTGCGCGCTTCAAGGTTGAAGCGGCCGGAAAACCGAGCGTTTCCCACATCCTAGACTAGAGGACTTCATGGACATTCGTTTTGTCACATCCGGTGGCGGCGACGCGGTTGCTGTTATGGGCGGCGAGGGCGGGCAATTGCTTGCCGCGGGCCAGGCATTGGACGCCGCCTCGGGCGGGCGCATCGCTAAGGCGCTCAAGGCGGCGCGTTTCACGGGCTCGGCGAGCCAGGCTGTGGATGTCCTGGCGCCTGAGGGTGTGGATTACGAACGTGTCATCGTCATTGGCGTAGGAAAGCCCGACGCGGCTGACGGCATGGCGGTTGAACGCTGGGCGGGTGCGGCCGTGAAACGTATGCTCACGGGCGGCGCGGAAAAAATCGCGCTGATGCCTGACGCGCTGCCGGGCGTTGCCGCCGCCGAAGTGGCTGCGCACGCGGCGATGGGCGCGCGGCTGGCGGCGTATCGCTTCGATACTTATCGCACCAAGATGAAGCCGGAGCAGACGCCGACGCTGAAGGCTGTCGACATTGTCATGGAGGGCCCAGCCGCGGCGCGCGCGCGCGCTGAGAAAGACGCGGCCGTTGCCGAAGGCGTGTTCTTCGCGCGCGATCTGGTGAGCGAGCCTGCGAACGTGCTTTTCCCCGACAGCTTCGCGGAACGTTTGCGCGATCTCGAAACGATGGGCGTTGAAATAGAGATCCTCGGGCCCGAGCAGATGGAAAAGCTCGGCATGGGCGCGCTGTTGGGCGTCGCACAAGGCAGTTCGCGTCCGGGACGTCTGGTGAGCATGTCTTGGAAGGGCGGGCGCTCGAAGACGGCGCGGCCGCTGGCGCTGGTTGGCAAGGGCGTCACGTTTGATACTGGCGGCATCTCGTTGAAGCCAGGCGCAGGCATGGACGAAATGAAGGGCGACATGGGCGGCGCGGCCGCTGTTGCCGGCACAATGAAGGCCATCGCGCAGCGCAAGGCGAAGGCTAATGTGGTTGGCGTTGTCGCGCTGGTCGAGAACATGCCGGGCGCGAATGCGCAACGGCCTGGAGATATTGTCACCACGATGTCGGGTCAGACAATTGAAGTGCTGAACACCGACGCAGAGGGCCGGCTTATTCTCGCGGACGCAGTCTGGTACGCGCAAGACAAGTTCAATCCGAGTGCGCTCATCGATCTTGCGACCCTCACTGGCGCGGTCATCATCGCGCTCGGCAATGAGCACGCCGGTCTCTATGCGAATGACGACGATCTCGCGCAAGCCATTACTTCCGCTGCGCAAGCTGAAGGCGAGCCGGTGTGGCGCATGCCGTTGGGCGCCGCGTACGACAAGCTGATCGATACGCCCAACGCCGACATGAAAAACATCGCCGGCAAGCCCGTCGCCGGCTCGATTGTCGGCGCGCAATTCGTCAAGCGCTTCGTCAAGGAGGGCATGCCCTGGGCGCATTTGGACATCGCCGGCACGGCGTGGAAGTCAGGCCCATATGAGGATCCGCTCTCGCCGGCATGGGCGACAGGTTACGGCGTGCGTCTGCTCAATCGCTTGATCGCCAACAAATACGAGGATTGAGTGGAGGAGGCTGATGGCTCATTGCATTGAGATACGCATTCAGCCGATGGAGCCGTACCTCTTGGATATCAACTCCCAAGTCCTCATATGGTCCGAAATTTCATAGAGGCTCTGTGGGTTGAGGTGTCACGACATGGTTGGGCGGAACTTTCCGACCTGGATGATCGCGTGAATGCCATGCGCGATTTCAGTTTTGCATTCCCGGCGCGTCAATCGCACGAGGCAGTGAAGCTGGTCGAAAAGCAAATCGCTTCTCACATGATGGAGCGATACATCACAATCCAGCATTTGAAGAAAAGCCGGTCAGTGGATGGCTGAACTCTGGTTCTATCATCTCGAGCGCTCGGAGATTGAACAGGCGTTGCCGCCGCTACTGGAGAAATGCCTGCAGCGCGGCTGGCGCGCACTGGTGCGTGGCGGGAACGCTGAGCGGCTCGATGCGCTTGACGCGAGTTTGTGGACGTTTCGCGATGAGAGCTTCCTGCCGCACGGACGCGACAGCGAAGGTGATCCGGCGCGCCAGCCGGTGTTGCTGACGACCGCCGTTGGCAACGCCAATGGAGCACAGGCGCTGTTCGTGATCGACGGGGCCGAGCCGGGCGATGTTTCGGCGTTCGAGCGCGCGTGTCTCATCTTCGATGGGCGGGACGAAAATGCCCTGAATTCGGCGCGTTCGCGCTGGAAAGCCGCCAAGGATAGCGGCATCGTGGCGTCGTATTGGCGCGAAAGCGCGGCCGGGAAATGGGAGAAGCAGGCATGAGCCGTTTGGTTCTCGGTGCGGTGGCTCTGTTGCTTCTGGCGGCGTGCGAGACGACCGACCCCACCTATCGCGATCTCGACCAGATGGGCAGCAATTATCAGCGCGACACCCAAGCGAGCGCCACGCCGCAGAACGCCGAGCAGGCGACGGCGGCGGATACCTGCCATGCGAGTCAATTCCAGCGCCTCATGGGCACGACAGCGTCGGCCATCGACCGTTCCATGCTGCCACCGCATACCCGGATCATTTCTCCCGGAATGATGGTGGTGGTGCAGGCGCTTGAGGGTGAGAACGCGGTCGCGAAGTATCGCGACGTGATGGGCGCAACCAATCCGGCAAATGCTGCCGACGGCACCATCCGCAAGCTGTTCGCGGAATCGATCGAGGCGAACTCCGTACACGGTTCGGATTCGCTCGAGAACGCGCAGCGCGAAATCGAATTCTTCTTTACGGACGGCGAAATCGTCGGCTGAAGCCGTGGGATTGGCGCTAAGCCAATCCCCGGCTTCCACAAGGCCTACTTCTTGTTCGGCATGCCTTTGTTATCGGGCATTTTGCCGCCGCCTTTGTCCGGCGAGCCGCCCTTGTCCGGCATCTTGCCTTGATCCATCGGCTTGCCGCCGGGTGACATTTGTTTGTCGGCCATGATGCACCATTCCTTCGTGTCGCCGCGCCACGGATGAGCGCGGCGTCATCACACTAGGACCGCAATGGCGTGCGGTCACGCTGCAGCGCACTATTTCCGCGCGATAATTTCGATCACTAGCGGCGTCACCATCAGGGTTCCCGGCTTTTGCGACACGCGCGCAAATTCGTCGCGCATGTCTTGGGCGAGTTGCGGGGTGATGCGATTGAGTTCGAGCAGGCGATCGATGTGGATGTCGAAGAAGCCGATAGGCCAGCGCCAGATGTTGTCGTCCTTGGAGACGATGTCGACATAGGGGCGGAAGCTTTCGAGTTTCAAACCCATTTCGGTGAGCCAGGCGGGTAGTACGCGACCGACATCGGGTTCGCCGCCGGAACCGCGCCAATTGTCAGTGACTTCTTGCACGAAGCGTTCGAAGTTCGGCGCTTCCGGCGCCAGCTTCCAAGTTTGGTAATCGATGTATTCGTGGAAGACGAGCGTGCCGCCGGGGCGCACGGCGTCGACTAACTTTTTCAACGCATCTCTCGGCTTTGGCAGGAACGCGAAGATCCAGCGCGCCCAGGCAGCGTCGGCGCCGGTGACGGGAATGGCGTCGGTGACGACATCGATCTCGTGTCCCTTCACTTGCTTCAAGCCGCGTGCGCGGGCTTGGGCTTCGAGGGTGTCGAGGAAGCGGCGCGAACGCTCGAGCGCGTGCACTTCACCGGTGGGGCCGACGATCTCAGCGAGGTCCATGGTGGCAAAGCCGGGGCCAGCGCCGAAATCGATGACCTTGCAGCCGTCGCCGATGCGCGCACGCTGCCAGGCGTCGAGCGCGCGCGGACGCCAGACGCGGTGCTGGTAGCCGAGTCGGTAGATTTCGTCGTCGTGGGTGCCGAGAACGTAGTCGCGTTCCGCCATGAAGCCGCTCCTTGGTGATGCGGATATAGGGCGCGTGGCGGCCGGCGTCTCGCTGGAAACGGACGGGCTGGTGCACTGACGCCTCGTCCTCAAGGGGCGCGGTGTCCGCGGTGGATTAACGCCTTGCCTTCGACTTTTCGACGCGATTGCGTTCAACGCCATCAGTCCTAACTTCGACGGTTGCGGCGTTGTTGGCCGCCCGCCACTCATCGAGCCGTTGTTGTTGCTCCTTTGAAATCGTGAGACGGCGGCGCGCGACGAGCGGGAAAGAGCGGCCGCTCACCCAACAGCGAACTTCGCAATCAAGATTGCCCGCTGTCAGATTCAATTCGGGCCGGGAACTCGCCTGCCAGCTGAACCACACAAGCTTGTGCTGTGCGCCATGACCGTCCACGGGAAGCGGGTGAACGATACTGTCGTACACCCAATTGGCGCCATCATACCTGGAAAAACTACTCCACTCCATTTCGTATCTCTGCTCATGCCCGCTCGGGGACAGCGTCAGAACAATGCGGGACACGACGCCCACTCGAGCACCGAAATTCACAAAAGTAAGCGGCACATACGCTGCGAATCCACCGTCACGCGGATGGTAGAATTTGAGAATAGGACCGAGCTCGACCGTAATTCTCGCGGCGGACAATTGAGTGACAAAAAGGGTCCAGATCGAGACCGCGACGCTGGCGAGGGCGACAAGAAGTGAGATGTTCATGTGACCATCACTACCCGATGCGAGGCTGTAGCGTGTGACACCGCGGCTCTGTCTGCAATGGCCAAGAGTGGGATTGGCGGGCGCCCGACAGGCCAGCTGTGCTGGTTGAGTTGGCCCCGGCGGCTGTGGCATCAGGGCTTGTGGCTGGCTCTTCATTATCGCGAACAACGGCGCTGACTTGCGCAGCGCTCGTTGCGTTTGCGGCCAATTCGCTGTTGTGCCGCTGGGCGCTTGGGCAACATCACATTGACGCGGCCAGCTTTTCGACAATGCGCGTTGTGGCGGGCGCGCTGACGCTATGTGCGATTTTGCTGGTGCAATCGCGCGGGACGTTTCCGAAGTTGGCGCCGAGTTGGCGCTCGGTGGCGGCGCTGGGCGCCTACATGTTGGGATTTTCGTTTGCGTATTTATCGTTGAGCGCGGGGACGGGTGCGCTCATCCTGTTCGGATGCGTGCAGCTGACAATGTTCATTATGTCGCTGCGGAGCGGGGAGAGTTTCTCGGTCGCGTCATGGGGCGGGTTGGCAATTGCGTTTGGTGGTTTGATCTATCTGGTGTCACCAGGCTTGAGCGCGCCTGATCCGATTGGTGCGGTGCTGATGGGCGTGGCGGGAGTCGCTTGGGGTTTCTATTCGTTGCTGGGGCGCGGAGCGAAGGATCCGCTGGCGGAAACGGCGGCGAATTTCGTGTTTCTGGCGCCGTTCGTGATTGTTGTGAGCGCGCTGGCGTTTGTTCAGATGTATTTGTCGGAAACGGGCGTGCTGCTGGCGATGGCGTCGGGGGCGATCGCGTCGGGCTGTGGGTACGTCATTTGGTACGCGGCGCTGCGCGGCCTGAGCGGGACGCGCGCGGCGGTGGTGCAGCTGGCGGCGCCAGTGATCGCGGCGGTCATGGGTGTCTGGTTCTTGGGTGAGCACGTGACACTGCGCTTGGTGGTCGCGTCGGCGGCGACACTTGGCGGCGTGGCGGTGGTGTTAGCGCAGCGGGCGCGGAAGCCGGCGTAAGCGATTGCGGCGGAGGCAGGCGCGGGTCATCCTCTGTGCATGTCGAACCAAGACGCAGAGGCGCGGTTTGCGGCGGTGGTTGAGCTGCTGCGAAAGCCGGGGCCGGTGAACGAAGATTATGTCGCCCCGGAAGTGGAGGCATGTGCACAAGCGGGTGTAGCGGACGCGATGCTGCTTGCGGCTTCGATGGCAGGTGCGGGTTGGGGGTGTGGGCAGGATTGGGGTGCGGCGATCGATTGGCTGGTGAGAGCGGCCGAAGCCGGCTCGGCGCCGGCGCGCGGGCAAATGCGTTTGCTCAGCGGCACGGACGGCGACGACTGGCGTGCGATGGCGGATCGCATTGACGTTGAGGCTTGGGTCGCTGCGCGCGATGCGCGCGTGATTGAGCCATCGCCCTGGATTGCGATGAGCGAGAATTTTATCGATCTGGCCTTGTGTGCGTGGCTGATTGAACGGGCGGCGCCATCGCAGGAAGCGGCGCTGGTTTACGACGCCGTGACGGGCAAGGCAGCGGAACGCGATGCGCGCACTAATACTTCGGCGACGTTCTCCCTGACTGAGGTCGATGTGCCGATGCTGCTCTTGCGTGAGCGGATCGCCAATACGTTGGGCGCGCCGGTTTCGCACCAAGAGAACATATCGGTGTTTCACTATGTGCCCGGCCAGCGGTTCACGACGCACGTCGACTACCTGACGCCGGCGCGCGATGGCGCCGAGATCGCGGCGAAGGGGCAGCGGCCGTACACGTTTCTGATCTATCTCAATGACGATTTCGATGCGGGCGAGACGCACTTCACAGAGCTTGGGCGAAAGCTGCGAGGAAAAAGCGGCGAAGCGGTGTTTTGGCGCAATTTGCTGGAGTCCGGTGAGCCCAATCCGCGCACGACACACGAAGGCGCGCCGCCAACGCGCGGTGAGAAGTGGGTGCTCTCCGTGTTCGTCCGCGATAAGCCGCAGGTGTTCGGCTAGGTCGGCGTGAAGGTCAGCGCGACGCCGTCGATGCAATAGCGCAGCCCGGTCGGGCGCGGGCCGTCGGTGAAGCAATGGCCTTGGTGGCCGAGGCATTGGGCGCAATGCACTTCGCGGTATTCGCCGAGCGCCATCGCCACGTCGCTGGTGGCGAGGTTGGTTTCGATGGAGCGGTAGAAGCTCGGCCAGCCGGTGCCGGAGTCGAATTTCCAATCCGAACGGAAGAGGTCGAGCCCGCAGCCCGCGCATTTGAAAACGCCGGCGCGGTGCTCATCGAGCAGCGGGCTGGAGAAGGTGCGCTCGGTGCCTTCTTCGCGGAGGATATGGAAGGCGGAGGGCGAGAGGCGCGCGCGCCATTGGTCGGGTGTGATCCGCCGGAAGGGGGAACTGGCGAAGCGCCGCTCATCGGCGCCCAGCGGGATGCGCGGGGTCTGGCCCTCAGCCGTGCAGGCGAGGGCGGGGAGGAGAGCTGCTCCAACGAGCAGGGCGCGGCGGGAAAGGGTCATGGTGCTCTATACGAGGCAATCCCCGCGCCGGTTTCAAGGCTTTCGCGGCGAATGGCAGACGACGCGGGCTACCCTGGCCGAGTTTCCCATAGCGCCGGCTGGACGCTTCTCTCCGCGCCTTTAGGCCTTAGCGTTGCGCTCCCTAAGGTCCTCGGTAGCAAGCGCGTCCAGGGCCTCAAACTCGATGGCTTCGCCGTTCGCTAGAACCTCCGCTTCGCCACTGGCGGTCAGATAGCTCAAGCGCGCATTCCAGGCGCTCCTGGTTGTCACAGAGTATTCCGTGCCGCCCGGTGTCCGGATGTCTACCGTGTAGACTGTGGCCTCATCCATAGCTCCAAGCATGGCGCGCGCCACCCCTCAGTTCAATGCGCGCCCCATTTCAAGCTGAGATAGTATCGCCTGGTTGGGTGCGCACTATGGCGCTGGCGCCGTGACGCCGATACCAATCGCATCGAAGCACGCGTCGATCGAGCGCACGTGCGCGTAGGCGCTGGCAAAGCTCGCGGGGGTGAGTTTTGCGTCGATCGTGTGCTGTACCAGTTCGAAGAAGGGCACCCAGAAATCGTCTTCGGACAGGAACACGACGGGTTTGTCATGAAGGTCGAGGCGGCGCCAGGAGAGGACCTCCACCGCTTCTTCTAAAGTGCCGATGCCGCCGGGGAGCACAACGAACGCGTCGCTCTCCTGGAACATCACCATCTTGCGCTCGTGCATGGTGTCGACCATGCGGTGGGGAACGTCGGCGAGCGGGATTTCGCGCGCTTCCAAAAAGCGCGGCATGACGCCAAGCACTTGCGCGCCGCCGGCGCGCGCGGCTTCGGCGCAGCGTCCCATCAAGCCAATCGAGCCGCCGCCATAAACCATGCGCAATCCGCGCTTGGCGAGCTCGGCGCCGAAGCGGGTTGCGAGATCGTGGTAAGCGGGATTGGTGGATTCCGAGGAGCCGCAATACACACAAACGGAACGGACAGAAAATTGTAGCGGACTGGAATCAGCCATGACGCATATCAAACTAGTCCATTACGGCGCATTGCAGGCGAAAATCGTCGTGCCTAAGTCGGAAGCTTCAAGGATTGTTCCAAAATATGGCGCGTGGTGAAGGCAGAAGCGCGGGCGGCCGCGGCGGCGAAGGCCGTAAAGCCGGCACGCCGGACGCGGCTGAGGCGGATACGTCGCCGCCGCTCCTGAAGACAGTTTCGCGACTGATGGGCCTGATCGGCGGCTTAAGCGGGCCGGGCTACCGGGTGCGGCTGTGGGCGTCGTTCCTGCTCACATTGCTTGGCAAAGTTCTGGCGGTGTTTTCGCCTTTGGTGTTGGCGGTGGGCATCAACGACATCGCGCGCGGGCACGCCGAAGGCGCGCTGCCGGCGTTTCTGGGTTTGGCGGGATTTTGGGCGGGGTTGCGTTACGCCTCGACTGCTGCGCCGCAAATCCGCGATGCAATCTTCCAGCCGATTAGCGAAGAAGCACAGCGGCGTGCGGGAACACGCGTGTTCACGCATGTTCATGCGCTCTCTATTCGCTTTCATCACGGCAAGCGTACGGGCGCAGTGTATCGCACCATCGAACGCGGCGTGCGGGCGATCGATTTTTTGCTGCGCTTTCTGGCGTTCAACATTGCGCCAACTTTGATGGAGCTGGCGCTCGCGGCCGGCGTGCTGGCCTGGAAATATGGAGGCGTGTTCGCGCTGATCGCGGCGGCGACTGTGGGCGTCTATGCGTGGATGACGTTTGGGGTGACGGAATGGCGGCTGCGTTATCGGCGTGAGTTGAATGAAGCCGATAGCGAAGCGGCGGGGCGCGCGGTGGACTCGCTGCTCAACTTCGAAACTGTGAAAAGCTTCGCGGCTGAGCAGCGAGAGAGCGAGCGCTATGATCGGGCGCTCGCGTCCTATGCCAAGGCGGCGGTGAAGTCGAACACATCGCTGGTGCTGCTGAACGCGCTGCAGGGCTTGATCATGAATATCGGCCTCGTGGCGATGGTGATCGCAGCGGGCTTTGCGGTGTCGAGCCATCGCATGGGGCCGGGCGATATCACGGCGGTGATCCTGATTATGTCGAATCTCTATGCGCCGTTGAACATTCTGGGCTTCGCCTATCGCGAGATCAAACAGACCTCGATCGACATGGAGAAGATGTTCGCGCTGCTGGATGAAGACCCGGATGTTGCGGACGCGCCGAAGGCGGGGCTGTTGCAGGCGGTGCGCGCCGAAGTGGTGTTTGAGAACGTCTCGTTCAATCACGAGGGCCGCGATCAAGGCTTGGAGAGTGTGTCGTTCACGGCGCCGGCGGGGAGGACGACGGCGATCGTAGGGCCATCTGGTGCGGGCAAGTCGACAATTCTGAAGCTGCTCTATCGCTTCTACGATCCGGCGGCGGGGCGCGTGCTGATTGATGGGCAGGACCTGAAACAGGTTACGCAAAACAGCTTGCGTAGCATTCTCGGGCTCGTGCCGCAGGACGTGGTTCTGTTCAACGACACCATCCGCTACAACATCTCCTACGGCCGTCCTGAGGCGACGCAGGCGGAGATCGAAGACGCAGCGCGGCATGCGCAGTTGTTGCAGTTCATCGAAGGGCTGCCACAGCGGTGGGAGACGCGCGTGGGCGAGCGCGGGTTGAAGCTGAGCGGTGGTGAGAAGCAGCGCGTGGGGATTGCGCGGGTGGTGCTGAAGAATCCACGCATTCTGATTTTGGATGAAGCAACCTCTTCACTCGACAGCGCCACCGAAGCGGAAGTGCAGGATGCGCTGGAGGACGCGTCGCGCGGCCGCACGACCGTCGTGGTGGCGCACCGTTTGTCGACCATTGCCAATGCCGATCAGATCGTCGTGCTGGATGATGGGCGTGTCGTGGAGCGCGGCACGCATGCGGCGCTGATCGCGCGCGACGGGCTCTATGCAAGCTTGTGGAAGCGCCAAGCCGAAGAGCCGGAGACGGTGGCGGCGGAGTAGCTAACCCTTCGGTACGCCGTAGCCCGCGACGCTGGTGGCGATGAATTCGGGCATCGCCGCGCAGCGGTCCCAGAAGGCGCTGAGTCTTGGGAAATCGCGCAGTGTGTTTGGCTGCGTGAGCGCGAGATAGCCGAGCAGGCAGCCGGTGCTAATGTAAACCTGATCAAGGCGGGGCTTGGCGGTCCAGTCTTCGTGTTCGAGCGCTGCGAGTGCGCCGAGGCCTTGGGTGTGAAGGCGTGCGATCCAATCAGGCCAGCGATATTCGGCGGGGCGGATGATGGACTCGTAGTTCTCGGCGCCGAATTTTTCGACGCCGCCAGCAGCGAGCGCAATGAGTTGCATAGCGCGCGTGCGCGCTGCGCCGGACGCGGGTGTCAAGGCGCGATCGGGGCCGACTTCGCGGTCGAGCCAATCGAGAATGGCGACGGAGTCGATGAGCGTCTCACCGCTGTCGAGCGTAAGCGACGGGATGCGGCCGAGTGGATTGGTGGTGCGCATCGAGTCGAAATCGCCGAACACGGAGCGCGTGTCGTGCTGGTAGGCGAAGCCGAGGACGCGCAGCGAAATCGCCACGCGGCGGACAAAGGGCGAGTCATATTGGCCGACGAGGATCATGCTAGTGGTGCTGCTCGGTTTCAGGGCGGATGAAATCACCGGCATTGAGAACCACGGTGCAGGCGTACCCACCGGCGTCGTCGCGCCAGCAATAATCCAGGCCGCTTGGATTGTGCTGCATCACTTGGGTGAAGCGCCATATGCGGCCGTTGCCGGTTCGCTCTGAGCGGATGCGGACGCTATAGTCGCCAAGCGCATCGTAGAACGTGCGGGCGATGTCGCCGCCGCAATGGAAGCGGATGAGGCCGTCTTCGCGGTCGTATTGCTGAGTGGCGTTGGACTGAGCGATGCAGGCGGCGTAGAGCCGAACTTGCACAGGGGCCGGCTGCCCGGCGGCAACGTCGAGCGTTGGCGGGCCACTCGGGCGCTGCGATGTGGCGCATGCGGTGAGTGAGAGCGCAGCGAGTGCGATCAGCAAGGCGCGCATAGTCGTCTCCTGGAATTTTGCCCGTCGCGCTAGCTTTAGCGTCGTTGGGGAGCGTTTGGCGAGCGAATCCGGCTTGATTGGAAGCAGTGGAACGTGTCTCAAGGCGGCATGCTTGAGACGCTTGAACTCAAACGCACGCCTTTCCACGAGCGCACCTCGCGCTTGAGCGTGGCGCAGAATTGGCGCCGCTGGGCCGGCTATATGGTGGTGGGGTCGTACGACCTTTCGCTGGACCATGAGTATTGGGCCATTCGCGACCGCGCGGCGCTGATCGATGTCACACCGCTGATGAAATACATGATCGAGGGGCCGGACGCGGCGCGGCTGTTGCACAAGGTCACACCGCGCGACGTGCTGAAAATGAAAGAGGGCGTCGTTTCGTACACCGGCTGGTGTGATGAGGAAGGGAAGCTCTTAGACGACGGCACCATTGCGCGGCTTGGCCCGCAACTCTTCCGGATGACGTCAGCCGAACCGTCACTGCGCTGGCTGGCGATGAATGCGGTGGGCATGGATGTGAAGGTCACGGAAGTGACCGATCAGATCGCGGCGCTGAGCCTGCAGGGGCCGAAGTCGCGCGCGATCCTCAATCGGGTGTGCCGCGATCAAGTCGACGAGCTCAAATATTTCCGGTCCGCAGAGAATGCAATCGGCAATACGCCGGTGAACGTTTCCCGCACGGGCTATACGGGCGATCTGGGCTACGAGATTTGGATTCCCGCCGAGCATGCGCTGCCGGTGTGGGATGCGTTGATGCAGGCCGGAGATGACTATGGCATCACGCCGTGCGGCATCCTGGCGATGGATATGGCGCGCGTGGAAGCTGGCTTGTTCATGGTGGATGTCGACTACACGGCGTCGACGCACGCGTGGATCGAGGGGCAGAAATCTTCGCCGCTGGAAATGGGTTTGGATTGGGCGGTGGCGCTCAACAAGAAGGGCTACTTTGTCGGACGCAAAGCGCTTGAGCGCGAGAAGCGAGAAGGTTCGGCCTGGAAGCTGAGGGGGCTTGAAATTGGTTGGGAGGGTTTGGAGCGGCTTTATGCTGAAGTGGGCATGCCTCCGCAAATTCCGAGCATGTCGGTGCGCGGGTCGTTGCCAGTAGCGGTGGGCGGCAAGCAAATTGGCTACGCCTCGACCAGCACCTGGTCTCCAGTGTTGAAGAAGTACATTGCGCTCGCGCACCTGCAGAGGCCGTACTACGAGCCGGGCTCGGAAGTCACCATTGAGATCACGGTTGAGCACCATCGCAAACAAACGCTGGCGAAGGTGGTGAACCTTCCGTTCTACGATCCCGCTTGGAAGAAGAAGTAGAATGTCCGTCAACACATATGACGCGATCATTATCGGTGCGGGCCATAACGGCCTGATCGCGGGCGCGTATCTGGCGCGTGCGGGCAAGAAAGTAGTGATCCTGGAGCGGCGGCCGATCGTGGGCGGGGC
This sequence comes from Pseudomonadota bacterium, assembly GCA_016195245.1. Lineage (GTDB taxonomy): Bacteria > Pseudomonadota > Alphaproteobacteria > Caulobacterales > Aquidulcibacteraceae > Vitreimonas. The sequence continues at coordinate 2,136 of JACQAC010000134.1, read as the reverse complement.
TGCGGTGACAGAAGAGATATTCCCTGGCTATCGCTTCACCGAATTCTCTTATGTCGTGAGTTTGCTGCGGCCGGAGATCATTCGCGACCTGGAATTGCCGAAGCATGGTTTGAAGATTTTGCCGCTGCCCTCGACGGTGACGCCGATGGACAATGGCGATTATCTGGCGGCGTGGCCAGATCATGAGCCGACGCGGCGGGAAATCTATCGCCATTCGCCCCATGATGCCGAAGCGGCAGACGAATATGGGCGGGTGATGGCGCGGGCGGCGAAAGCAATTAAGCCAGTGCTGTCGTTGGTGCCGCCTGACCCGTCGTCGATGTCGGTGCGTGACATGGTGGGACTGCTGAAGCTCGGGCAGTACGCGAAGAGCTTGAGCGAGAAGGAACTCTACCGGATCGCCAAGCTGGTGACGCAATCGTCGGCGGATTTACTGGATGAGTGGTTTGAATTCGATCCGCTGAAGGGCACCAAGTCGGCGAGCGGCATCATAGGCACCTTCTTGGGGCCGCATTCGCCCGGCACGGCCTACGTGTTGCTGCATCATTATATGGGCGAGATCGACGGCGCCTTCCGCGCTTGGGGTTTTGCCAAGAACGGCACTGGCGGGGTGACGGCGGCGATTGCATCATCGGCGCGGGCGATCGGTGCGGAAATCCGCACCAACGCTTCCGTCGCGCATGTGATCGTCAAGAACGGACGCGCGGCGGGCGTGGCGCTGGAGAATGGCGACGAGCTGCGCGCGAACGTGGTGATGTCGGCGGCCGACCCGAAGCGGAGCTTCCTCTCGTTCGTGGAGGCGAAGCACTTCCCGGATGAGTTCGTTGGGCAGATCAAGAATTTCCGGGTGCGCGGCTCGTCCGGCAAAGTGAACATTGCGCTAAGCGGCTTGCCTGACTTTACCTGCTTGCCCGGTGAAAGCCCCCTGCACAAAGGAGCGATTTCGATCAGCCCGTCGATCGACTACATTGAGCGGGCTTACGACGAAGCCAAGTACGGCCAGTTTTCGACCAATCCGTACATCGACATGATCATCCCCTCGATGATCGATCGCGACATGGCGCCGCCCGGGCATCATGTGATGTCGTGCTTCGTGCAATATGCGCCGTACGACATTGAGGGCGGTTGGGACGACGCCAAACGCGATGCATTCGGCGAGACGGTGATCAACACCATCGAGCGTTTCGCCCCGAACATCCGCAAGATCATTGTCGGAAAACAGGTGATCACGCCAAAGGACATCGAGCGCATCGCCGGCATCACGGGCGGCAATATCTTCCACGGCGAATTACTGCTGCACCAACTCTTCTTCCTGCGGCCCGCGCCCCAATGGGCCGACTTCCGCACGCCGTTGCCGGGTTACTATTTCGGCGCGTCCGGCGCGCACCCAGGCGGCGGCGTCATGGGCGCTGCTGGCAAGATGGCGGCGCAAGAAGTGCTCAAGGATTGGCGTTGATGGCCGGCTACGATGTGATTGTCATCGGCGCTGGCCTCAACAGCTTGGTCGCGGCGAACTATCTCGCGAAGGCGGGTATGCGCGTCGTCGTGTTGGAGCGGCGCGCGCTTGTTGGGGGGCAAGCGGCGACGGAGAGCTTTGGCGACGGTTTCACAGTCGATGCGCTGCATGCGGGCGGGCAGCTGCGGCCCGATATCGTGAGCGATCTCGAACTTGAACGCCATGGCTTGCCGGCTTCGGTGAGAGATCCGCTGATTTCGATCTTGCCGGACGGGCGCCAGCTGCGCTTAAGCGCCGATGACGATGAGCGCACGCTCGCCTCGATCCGCGCAATCTCCGCGCGCGACGCGGAGCGGTGGCCGGAGTTTGTCGCGTTCATGCGCGAGGCCGCGGGATTTCTCGATGCTGCGTATCGGACGCCGATGCCGCGCTTGCCGCACGTTTCACTTTCTGAAGGCATGCCGTTGGCGCAGCTGGGGCTGAAGCTTCGGCAGCTCGGCGCGCGCGACATGTTTCGCGTTATTCGCATGCTGCCGATGTCGGCTTTGGAGTTAACGGAAGAATGGTTCGAGTCTGACGCCGTACGCGCGGCGATCGGATCGGTGGCTGTGCATGGCGCGACGCTGGGGCCGATGTCGGCGGGCTCGGGTTACACGCTGATGCACAATTGGTTGAACCGT
>JACQAC010000133.1 GCA_016195245.1 Pseudomonadota bacterium | reverse complement strand
AAGAGAGCACCGGTTCGGCCATCTGGTTCATGCCGATGGTGCGCACGGTGACGATGCCGGTTTTGCCGTTCGAGGTTTCCTTGAGCGCCAGCACTTCGGAATACGCGGTAAGCGTGTCACCCGGATAGACGGGGCTGATGAATTGGCCTTCGGCGTAACCGAGATTGGCGACAGCGTTCAGCGAAATGTCGGGGACGCTTTTGCCGAAGACGATGTGAAACACGAGCAGCGGATCGACGGGCGCGGAGCCGAGGCCGCAGCTTTGCGCGAAGGTGTCAGCTGAGAAGAGCGCATAGCGTGAGCCGGTGAGCGCGATGTTGAGTGCGACGTCGGCTTCGCTGAGCGTGCGCGGCGTGGCGTGGGCTATGGTTTCGCCGAGCGTGAAGTCTTCAAAGAAGCGGCCGGGATTGGATTTGGTCATTTTCTCTTCTTGGTCGCTTTCGGGGCGGCTTTGCGTGTCGGCTTCGGCAGTCGCACGGCTTTGCCGATATTGTCGAGCGCCAGTTTGATTGCCGTGGGATCTTCAGTGGTGGCGGCTTCGCCGGTGGCGAAGAGATTTTGCGTGATGTCCCAGGCTTCGAGCGCGGCTTGTTGGCTAGAGGTGGCGACCACCCAATCGGTAAAGCCGATGGTGGTGCGAAACACTTTGATGCGCGGCGGGAGTTTGGGTTTGGAGCTAGGCATCTCACTTTTCAGCCCAAATTTGCATAACGCGACATTCACTTGGCTCGTGGCTTCCGACAGGCAATGCCATTTTTCGACCGATGCTGCGTCTAGTTCTGCGGCGCGCAGTTCAGCTGAGAACACACGCTGGATCTAATCGGGTTCGGACCGCGTGCTACGTGCCATGCGGCGCTTTTACACCCGGGCGCAGTACCTCGACCGCGCCCGTGCCTTGCGGCAAGCGCGACCCGACATCGCGTTTTCGACCGATATTATCGTCGGTTTCCCCGGCGAAACGGAAGAAGACTTCGAGTCGACCTATTCGCTGCTCGAGGAAGTCAAGTTCGACAACGTTTACTCATTCTTGTTCTCACCCCGACCCGGCACCGCGGCGGCGCTTAGGCCCGACAAAATAGAAGCGACGAGCGCCAATCCGGCGATCCTGAAACTGCCCTTCATGCATACTCCTTGATGCTACAATCCAATCGCCTCACTCACAGCGACGACGCGCTTGGCTTCTTCCAGATGCAGCAGCTCGGTCATGCGGCCGTCGACCTTGATGACCCCTTTGCCGGCGTTTTCCGGTAGTGCGAACGCGGCGATGACGGCGCGGGCGCGGGTTACTTCTTCTGGTGACGGCGCGAAGACGGTGTTGGCGGCTTCGATTTGGCTGGGGTGGATGAGGGTTTTGCCGTCGTAGCCGAACTCGAGGGCTTGACGGCATTCGGCTTCGAAGCCGGCGCCATCAGCGATGTCGTTGAAGACGCCGTCGATAGCGGTGAGGCCTTCGGCGCGGGCGGCCATGACGGCGAGCAACAGCGCGGCTTGGAAAGCGGCGCGGCCGGGCTTCTGCTGGGCGCGGGTTTCCTTGGAGAGATCGTTGAGGCCCATGACGAAGCAGGCAAGGCGCGTGCTGCGTGCTGCGGCGGCGATGTCGGCGAGGTTGAGGATGGCGCGCGGGGTTTCGATGTTGACCCAGAGCGTTGCGTCTTTTGGGAGGTCGGCGGCGGCGAGTGCGGCGTCGAGTTCGGCGACTTGGGCGCCGCTTTCGATCTTCGGCGCGAGGATGCCGTCGGGACTGCTCGCACAGGCGGCCGCGATGTCGTCCCTGCCCCACGGCGTCGCGAGCCCGTTCACGCGCACGATGATTTCGCGTTTGCCGTAACCCCCGCCCCTGACCGCCGCAGCGACTTGCGCGCGCGCTTCCTCCTTGGCTTCGGGCGCGACGGAGTCTTCGAGATCGAAGATCAGCACGTCGGCGGCGAGCGTCTTGGCTTTCTCCAGCGCCTTGGCGTTGGCGCCGGGCATGTAAAGGCATGAGCGGCGCGGGCGCGCGGAATTCATCTCTTGCTCGCAATCGAAACGCAGGCGACCATCGCCTCGCATGCTCGAACCTAGCCGCACGAAGACGATATTGTCGATGCAAAGCCAAGTGGTTGGCGCGCGTGTCGGCAATTCTGTCGCGGCGTTCGCGATGGAACGGCTGGGCGTACGGGTGTTTCAGTTGCCGACCACACTGCTCGGCCGGCGACCCGATCATGGACCGCCGGGCGGCGGGCCGATCCCAGCGGAAACTCTAAGTTCTCTGATCGACGGCTTGGCGGATGATGGCGTGTTCGAAGAAATCGACGCGGTGCTGACCGGCTATATTGGTGATGCCGAGCAAGTCCCGGTGATCCTCGACATGGTGGAGCGGATAAAGGCGGCTAAGCCGGCGGCGGTGTTGGTGTGCGATCCGGTGCTCGGCGACGAGGGCAAGAGCTACGTGAGCGAGAGCATCACCGATGCGGTGTTGAATGGCTTGGTCCCACACGCCGATTGGCTGACGCCCAACGCCTACGAGTTGGGGCTCTTGGCCGGGCGCGAAATCGATGGTTTGCAGACAGCGCGGGATGCGGCGCGGCGGATCGGCAAGCCGGTGGTGGTGTCTTCGATCCGCACCGCGGTCGGCATCGGCAACCTCTACTCCGCGCCCAAGGTGGAATGGTTTTGCGAAACAGCGCGGCTGCCGCGGGCGCCTAAGGGCACGGGCGACCTCTTGTCATCCCTCTTTGTTGCAAGGCGGGTGCGCGGAGAAGCCCCAGCTGTGGCCCTCGAAGCGGCGACCGGCGCCGTCTATGACGTCATCGTGCGTTCGCTGGCGGCGGAAAGCGACGACCTCGCCCTTCCCGCCGCGCAGAGCGTGCTGGAAGAGCCGGTGACCCGGCCGCTGGCGCGGCCGCTGGAGATGTGAATGACGGGGGGCTTTGTCGCGCCCGGATTTGAACGGGTGCGCGATGCATTCGAAGCGGGCCTCGCCGAAGAGCTGGGCGCGGGCTTTGCGGCAGTGCGCGACGGCAAGGTCGTGGTCAATCTTTGGGGCGGTTGGGCGGATCGCGCGCAGACGCGGCCGTGGGCGGCGGACACGATCCTGCCGGTGTACTCGACGACCAAAGGCGTGTCGGCGATCGTGATGGCGTGGCTCGTGGATCGCGGCTTGCTGAATTACGACGCGACCAGCGCGAGCGTGTGGCCGGCGTTTGGCGCCCATGGCAAAGATAAAGTCACCGTTGCGCAGACTTTGGCGCATCAGGCCGGCGTGCCGGGGTTCTTGCACGAGATCGATCCAGATCTGTGGCTCGATCCGCCGGCGTGTGCGGCGGCGATTGCGGCGCTTGAGCCGTTATGGCCGCCGGGCAGCGCCAGCGGCTATCACCCGCTGACTTGGGGCTACATTGCAGGCGAGTTGGCACAACGCGCTTCGGGACGATCGTTGGGCACAATTTTGCGCGAAGAGATTTGCGCCCCGCTCGGCATCGACTTTTCCATTGGCACGCCCGAGAGCGAACATGGGCGCGCCGCGGAGATGAAGAAGCCCTCCCGCGGCGGCGATTTCGGTGAGATCACGCCGCCGCGCAAGGCAGCCTTCTTCACCAAATGGGCGGCGCCGGTGCGCGGCTCGACGCAATGGCGCGTGATTGGCAACACCAATGGCTTCTACGGGCCGAACGCTGAAGCGATCGGACATTCTGGCATGGGCGGATCGGTTGGGTTTGGCGATTCCGTTGCGGGGATTTCGGTTGGTTATGTGATGAACAAGCAATCGCATCACATCATGGGCGACCCGCGCTCGCTCAAGCTCATCGACGCACTGTATTCATGCATATGACGCGCAAGCTTTTCGAAATCTCCGCCGTGGTGATCACCATCGGTCTGCTTCTGGTGTTCGCACAGCGGACACTTGGCGTGCATGGCTATCGGCTGGCGAGCGGGCAGCCGCTGTGGGGCGACTTCATTGCGTTCTGGAGCGCAGGCAAAGCAGCGCTTGAAGGCCACGTCGCGCAAATCCACGACCGGGTATTTTTGGCGCATATTCAGCAGACGACCATCCCCGGCATGCATGTGATGGCGCCGTGGAATTCGCCGCCGCCGTTTTTGTTTTTTGTGATTCCGTTCGCGCTACTGCCGTATGGGACAGCGGCAATCACGTGGCTGATCCTAACCGGCGCGCTTTACTTGTTTGCAGCAAGCAAGATCCTGCCGGACAAGCGCGCGCTGATTTTTGCGATCACCGCGCCGGCGGCGCTTTATCACATCGGGACTGAGCAGGTCGGGCTGCTGATCGCCGGGCTGAACGGGCTTGCGCTGTATTGGCTGGACCGGCGGCCGCGCGCAGCAGGCGCGCTGGTGGGCATGCTGGTGATCAAACCACACTTGGCGCTGCTGTGGCCATTCTATTTGGCGCTAACAAGGCGCTGGACGGCGTTCTTGGCGGCGGCAGTGAGCGTGAGCGTGCTGATCATCGGCGCAGGATTAGTATTCGGGTTCGAGTCTTATGTACGCTTCTATGAAAATCTGAAGGCCTCGCAGGATCTGATCGCGCGGTTGGGCGTCGGCAAGCAGACGTTTGGAAGCTTGTTCGGCAATCTGCTGGCGCTGCGCGTACCGATGCCGTTTGCGATTGCGGGACATGCGGTCAGCGCGGTGGCGGCGTTTGGCGCGGCGCTTTGGGTGTTTACGCGCAAGGTGGATTGGCGCGTGCAAGGGGCGGCGCTGTGCTCAGCGACGCTGCTGCTTTCCAGTTACCTCTTCTTCTATGACTTCGTGTTGCTGGGCTTGGCCGCTGCATTGCTGGCGCCGCCGCGCAATAAGCTTGAGACGGCGGCGATGGTTTTTGCGTGGCTCTCGGGCATGTCGGTGGCGTTCAGCTATGCCATTCCGCTGCCGCTCTGCCCGTTCTCGGCATGGCTGGTGCTGATCGCTGCTATCTTGCGCGCAAGAAGCGAGGCTTCTCGTTTGGCGTCAGCACCACAGATGTAAGCGGCCCGCCGAAACAGGCGCCAGTGTCGACATTGATGCGACGAGGTTGAACGTCGGGCTCGAAATCGTCGGTCGGCGTGTGGCCATGAACGACAAGAATGTTCTTCAACTCGGGGCGATCCGGCCAGCGCGACGATTGAAAGAACTTTGGCGAGCGCGTCCACATACGCAGCTCGTCGTCTTCGTTCGGGAACATTTTTGGATCGATGCCGCCGTGCACGAAGACCAAGCCTCGCGTTTCGTCGCGATATATCGTGGCGAGGCTGCGCAGCCATGAGACGTGATGCGCGTCGATGGCTTCGCGCCAATCGTCTTTTGGACCGTTGACGCGCTGGTAGGATTCGATCGTTTCGTCGCCGCCATTGGTGGCCCACCAATAGATGCCGACGCTTTCGTTGTGATCCACGGCGTGCAGCATCAGTTCTTCGTGGTTCCCACGGATGACGATTGCACCCTCTTCTGAATGCAAGCGCATCGCGGTTTCGACGACAGCGCGGCTGCCGTCGCCACGGTCGATCAGGTCGCCAAGGAAAACAATCTTATGCGGACAACCATAAGCGGTCGCGTCATCGCGAATGTAGGCGAGCAATTGATCGAGTTTCGCCTTCTCGCCGTGAACGTCGCCGATTGCGTAATAAACGGTCATGCCATCCGTGCGCGCCGGATTGTGTCCCAGCTAAAGCAGGCTAGGCCAATCCAGATCAGCGCGAAACTGGCGGCGCGCAGCGCCGTGAACGGTTCGCCGAAGGCGATGCCCGTGGCGAACTGGAGCGTCGGCGCAAGAAACTGCAGCAAACCCAAGGTCGTGAAGCTGACCCGTCTTGCGCCATAGGCGAAAGCGGTGAGAGGAATGGCGGTAGCTGGGCCGGCGAGCAAAAGCAGCAGCGAATGCGAGGCGCTGGAGCCAAAGGCCAGCGGCGTGGATTGTGAGGCCCACCAGAGAAAACCCGCTGCGATCGGCGCGAGCACGAGCGTCTCAATCAGCAAGCCGACAGCGGCCGGCACGGGCGCTTGTTTGCGGATAACGATATACATCGACCAGGTGCCGCAAAGTGCCAGCGCCATCCACGGCGGCGCGCCGAGTGCGAAGGCTTGCACGATGATGCCGACGCCCGCGAGCACGAGTGCGGCAAGCTGGGCGCTGGTGACGCGTTCTTTGTAGGCGAGCACGCCAACGGCGACGGCGACGAGCGGCGTGAGGAAGTAGGCGAGCGAAGACTCGATCACACGCTGCGTCATGACCAGCCAAACGTAGAGGCCCCAGTTCACGAAGATGAAACAGGCGGAGGCGGCAAGCGTCGCGAGCATGCGCGGCTTCAGAGCTTTGCCGATTTCGCTCCAGCCGATTTTCCAGCCGAGCATAGCGAAGACGGCGATGGTCGCGGCCGGCACGCACCAGAGCACGCGCTGACCCAGCACTTCGCGCACATCGGCGAAGGTAAGCAGGTGCAGATAGAGCGGCAGAAAGCCCCAGAAGGTGTAAGCGAAGGTCGTCGCCATGAAACCAAGACGGCGTTCGCTTTCATCAAATGCGAGGGGGAGCGTCGCTTCGGTCATTTCGTGTCGACGCCGTGCGGAGACCAGTTGTGGATTTCCATGAGACGCTCGGGCTTACTGATCGGCGCGAAGCCGAGCGGGGCGTAAACGCCGTGCGCATCGCGCGTACCCAGTAGCCAGCGGCGCAAATGCTGCAAATCGGGATGATCCTGAAAGGTTCGCACGAATTTGCGGCCAAGCCCCAAGCCTTGCTTGCCAGGAAGCACGATGACATCGCAGAGCCACGCGAACGTGGCTTTGTCAGTGACGAGGCGCGCGAAGCCGATCAATGCGCCCTTCTCATCGCGCGCGATCGCGCACATGGAATTGGCGCAGGCGCGCCCGACGGTTTCGCGCGGAATGCCGGGGGACCAATACGACTCCGTCAGCACGCGGTGAATGATCTCCAGATCAGCCTCTTTGGGCTGTTCGATTTTGATAGTCGTCATGGAGTCGTCCCCTGGGTGCGTACATAGGCATTGCGCGCCACGAAGCCAGCCGCGGAGCGACGAATGCGCATACACTTTTTGTAACAGCGGATGTCAGCTTTGCTCACATCTTGGTTGGTTCCGCTCGACGTGCGAATTTGTTGCGGGTAACAAGCATATCGAGGCAGATCATGCTCATTTCCAGCGCAGATGCATTCGCCAATGCGATGAATGCCCCCAACAGCCGCTGGGCGAAAACCATCGAGCGTTTCGCGAACGACAGGTTCACCATAGCTCACGCGCCGAAGTTTCGACTTGAACCGGCGCATCGCTTCTTCTGCATCGGCTCGTGTTTCGCTCGCAATATCGAAGAAGCGCTCATCTGCCGAGGCGTCGAGGTACTCAGCAAGCGCATGGTCTCGCCGCGCGAAGAACACCCTGCGCGAGTGACGGGCGTGATCAACAAGTTCACGACCGCTTCCATGCTCAATGAGGCGCGCTGGGCGCTGAGCGGCGAAGGTTCTGGCGATTGTTCGATCGTGGATGGCGGCGAAGGCTGGCTCGACCTGCAGATCAATCCCAACGCAAGGCCGGTGACACGCGAACGCGCCGAAGAAAGGCGGCGCTATCTGGAGCGCGACTATTTCGCGCGCATGCGACAAGCCGATGTGCTTGTTGTGACGCTTGGACTTATCGAAACGTGGCGCGATGAAGAAAATGAGGTGTGGCAGAATATGGCGCCACCCTTTTACCTGGCGCGCCGGCAACCGGGACGCTTCA
>JACQAC010000132.1 GCA_016195245.1 Pseudomonadota bacterium | reverse complement strand
CGAACAGCCGCTTGCGCTCGATCCAATTCTTCTCGCTGTCGCCGGGATTGGGGTCGATGAAGATGTCGCGGTGATCGAACGCCGCCAGCAACCGGATCTTGCGCGACAACAGCATGCCGTTGCCGAACACGTCGCCCGACATGTCGCCGACCCCGATAACCGTGAATTCCTCCTCCTGGATGTTCTTGCCGATTTCGCGGAAGTGGCGCTTCACCGCTTCCCAGGCGCCCTTGGCGGTGATGCCCATGGCCTTGTGGTCGTAGCCGACCGAACCACCCGACGCGAACGCATCGCCGAGCCAGTGACCGTAATCCGCGCTGATGCCGTTGGCGATGTCGGAGAATGTCGCCGTGCCTTTGTCGGCGGCGACGACCAGATAGGAATCGTCATCGTCCCAGCGAATGACACTTGGCGGCGGCTTCACTTTATCGCCGACGATATTGTCGGTGATGTCCAACAGGCCGCGTAGAAACGTCTTGTAGGCTTCAATGCCGACGTCCTGAAAATTCGGCGCGCCACGCGGCGGCAACGTCTTCGGAAAGAAGCCGCCCTTGGCGCCCACAGGTACGATGATGGCGTTCTTCACCTGCTGCGCCTTCACCAGGTCGAGCACTTCGGTGCGAAAGTCATCGCGCCGATCGCTCCAGCGGAGACCGCCGCGTGCAACAGGGCCGAAGCGCAAATGCACGCCTTCGACCTGTGGGCTCGCCACCCAGATTTCGCGGTAGGGCTTCGGCGCCGGCAACTCGGCCACCGCGTGCGAGTCGATCTTGAACGACATGTAGGGCTTGGTTTCTCCGCCCGGCGCCGGCTGGAAGTAATTGGTGCGACGGATCGTGGTGACCAGTTGTGCAATGCGGCGCAGCGCCCGGTCGTCATCGAGGCTGACAACTTCGTTCAGCGCCGTATCAAGCATGATCTCCAGACGCTGCGAGCGGATGCGGCGCGTATCCATTGATTCCGGCAAGTTGGGATCGAAGCGCGCACGGAAGATCGCCAAAATTAGCGCCGCGATCTTGGGATTCGCCGCAAGCGCTTGTTCCTGAATGGTCTGCGACGGATCGAGGCCCGTTTGCTGACGATAACGCGCAAGGGCGCGGATCAATGCCGCTTCGCGCCAAGTGCAAGGCAAAGTCAGGATGAGGCGATTGAAACCGTCGCTCTCGGCGCGCCCAGTCCAAATCGCCGTGAACGCATCCTCGAACTTCCGGCCCGCGGTTTCCAAGTCAATCGACTTGCCGTCAGCGGTCCGCGTTTCGATGTCATGGATGAAAACGCGCTCAGCCGGATGCAGTGGCGCCGCCTTCAACTGCAGCTCGAAATTCACTTCCGAATCGACGAATAGGCCCATCTTCTCAAGGATCGGGACGGTGGCGGACAGCGCCAGGATGTCGCCACGCGCATAAAACTTGCAGCGCATGACATTGGCGGGATCCCCTTCACGCCGATAGGCTCGCACTCGGATAACGTCGGTGTCGCTGCTCGCGAGAATCTCGGACGCATCAATCAACGCTTCGTTGACCGGATAGAGATCGCGATAGGCGCCAGTGAAAGCATCGTCGAAACGCATTGCGGCGTACTCGCGCGCAGCCGCATCAAACAAATTGGAGTCAAGCAGCGCGCTGGTGAAGTCGTCCTCCCACGTGCGCGCGAACCGACCGATCTCAGCGTCGAGTGCGTGTAGATCCGGGTCAGGTCTCTTCTTGTCGATGTCACCGATCACGAAGAGCACCCGCGCCAGCTGGTTCTCACCCAGCTGCGGCGCGAAGCTTTCGACCTTGCCGCCATAGGCGCGCGCAATCGCTTGCCCCACCTGCTCGCGCAGATGCGTATTGAATCGATCCTTCGGAATATAGGCGAGCGCGGTCACAAACCGATTGAATCGGTCGCGCCGCAGAAACACACGCGCACGCGGCCGGTCGAAGAGATGCAGAACACCGAGTGCAATATTCAGCAATTCCTCGCGAGACATCTGCCACATCTCTTCGCGCGGGTAGTATTCGATGATCTTGCGCAGCGTCTTGGCGCTGTGGCCGCCTCTGGAGAAGTTGGCCTGCTCCATCACCCAATCGGCCCTGCGCCGCAGCACCGGAATATTGCGTGTCGATTCGGTGAAGGATTCGCTCGTGAACAGGCCGACAAAGCGCGTTTCACCGACGGCTTCGCCCTTATCGTTGTACCGCTTCACCGCGATGTAGTCCGCTTGAGTGCGGCGATGCACGCGTTTAGTTCCGGCGTAAGCGTGACGGGCTCGTCCGAAGTTCTTAGCACATACAATGCCACATCGCGAAGAACGCCAAGGCAAGTGTCACAAAGAATTTCCGGCTCTTCGGACGTGTAGGCGCCGCTCGCGTCGCGGTGATAGGCGTAATCGCGCGCGCCGAGAAAGGTAAACTTGTCCGCCGCCAACCAGCGCAACAGTTCCACGGCCTCGGCGACATCTTCGCGCGATGCGTTGGCCTTGGCGGCCTGCAATTCTTCTGCGACGGCCAGCATACGCTGACGCATCGCCTGGAAATCCGCGACGGCGGCGCGCACGTCCTTGAGGCTGGAGCGCACGTTATCAACCAGCGTCTTGGCGCGCTGCGCCGAGAGCCGTTGGAAGTGAATTTGGATCAACGAGTCCTTGCCGCGGCCGTCATTCGATGGGGCCACCGGGTGGAACAGCGCCAGCGTCGTGATGCCCTCGTCGGCCAATTCGCCCATGACCGAGTCCACCAGGAACGGCATATCCGGGCCGACGACTTCCAGAATGTCACGGTCGAGGTGACGGCCGCCGACGCCGACGCCACGGCGAATGCGCACCAGCTGCTCGTCAGGCTTCCGCTCCGACCGCCAACTCCAAAGGTCATGACCCAAGGCAGTCAGATCATCGAGCGAAAGGTCCGCCAGCTCATCCGGCGACGCATCAGCATAGAGGCCCCGTAGAAAAACTTCCGCTGATGGATCGACGGCGCCGTTGTTCTTGAACCCAGGCCATGGCCCGGATGTCGCCGTCACTACAAACTGATCGGCGGATGGCGAAATCTCTGCGCGCGCGGCAGCGTCCATGGTCGGCGTTTCCTTATTGTTTGGACGGGGCGGACCCTAGCCTTCTCGGCGTCCGGCGCAACCGTCGTAACCGCCGGATTCGTCCCAAGTTTGCAGAGTGAGACGTGCATCGCCGGATGGCGCACACACACGAAGGCGTGAGGCGACGGTTCAGAGCCAAGCAGGTAAGACAAAGTCCCTTAAAACGAAGCGGCGCCGCCGAACGGGGACAAGCTGTCCGGCGGCGCCTGCAGGCCTCGCAGCAGGCTGGGTGGGGGACGCACGCGGAGGCCTGGTCCGTTGGGACGGCCGGTCCGTGCGAATGAAGCCCCCATGAGCCCACGAGTACGGATCGGCACGTCAAGCTGACGTTCGAGCGCGCGCCGAGACAGTTGCGAAGATCGGTTGCGTTGCCAGTAAACGCCCCAAGCCCCGGCGACGTTCGTCATTAAAGCGATACATGTTCGATGACGATTCGCAAGATCAATTTGATCCGGACTCGGACTTACTCAGATGCAAGGAATCCGGCGTCGGTTTTCCATCCGCCGAGAGCAAGATCGCAATCCAACGCGTGTCGTGAAATTGCGCCAATACAATCATCAGCATGACCGTCAGCGGCGCCGCGAGGAACGCTCCCGCCAGTCCCCAAATCGCGCTCCAGATGGCTAGCGCTAGCAACATGACGACCGCGGACAGGTTGAGCGATTCGCTGGCGAGCCGTGGCATAACCAGATTGCCGATCAGGAACGGCCATATCGACACGCCAACGAACACAGACGCCACGTGCTCGAACCCCTGAAATTGCACCATCGCAACGAGCGTCACCAGCGCTATGGCGATCGCCGGGCCAACCGTTGGGATGAAGTTGAGGAAGAAAATTAGGAAGGCCCAGAACAGCGCGTTCTGCAGACCCAAGGCCATCAGCGTGACGTAGGTGAGCCCCGTGATCATCAGGCTGACCACGGTTTGTACCCACAAATAGCGCTCCATCGATTTGCGGACGCGATCCATCACCGCGCGCGCCGCGTCTCGCGCCTCGCCGCGCCCCAACATGGCGTTGAATTTTCGCGGCATGACCGCCGCCGCCGGAAACAGGAAGGCCAGGTAAATCAGGATGAAGGCGACGTAGGACGCGAGGTTTTGCGCGCTCGCCGCGACCTGCGTGGCGGCCGCCGCTGGGTCCATGCGCGCAATCATGTTCGCCAGTGTGGGCGGGTGGCCTGGGAGGTTCAGACTTGCGTAGATTTGGGCGATCAGCTGGTCGAGCCGCGTTTCGTAGACTGGAAGGTTCGCAGCCATGCCGCCGAGATTGGCGGCCACCACCCAGCCGATGAGCGTCACCATGCCAAGCACGAGGACAAGCGCGATCGGCAGCGCCAGCCAGCGCGGCGTGTAGGGAATGCGTTTATCGAGCTGCGCGGCGAGGCTATCGATCGCCAGCCATAGGATCAGCGCCAGGGCAAACGGCGTCAGCGCATCGCGCAACAGATAGAGCACGGCGGCAATAACGCCGATGGCGATCATCCAGATCGCCGCGCGCACCGACCAATCCATGATGCCTCCGACCGCAGGTCATGCGGGCGCAGCCCCTGCGGCGCAAGGCCAGACTTGCTTCGCGCTGTGCAGCTGTTCAAGCTGCGGTGAAAGCTGGAGAATTCCATGGCGACAAGCATCGATATCGGCGTCGCGCCCGAGGGCCCGCAAACGCTGGCGCTGAAGCGCGCCAACCGTCACGGCCTCATCGCCGGCGCCACGGGAACCGGCAAGACGGTGACCTTGCAGCTCCTCGCCGAGGAGTTCGCCAGGAATGGCGTCAACGTTTTCGCCGCCGACATCAAAGGCGACCTCTCCGGCATCGCCGCGCCGATGGCTTCACCTCCCCCTGGCTGGGCGCAGGCGCGCGCCACCGAGATTGGCGTGACGCTGACGCCGGAAGCGCAGCCGGTCGTGTTTTGGGATGTCTATGGCGAACTCGGCCATCCGGTGCGCACCACCGTCACCGAGATGGGTCCGGTGCTGATGTCGAGTGTGCTCGACGCCACCGATGCCCAGGAGGGCGCGCTCACCGTAGCGTTCAAGCTCGCGGACGATTGGCTAACGGCCGGCAAAAATGAGGGCCTGCTGCTCAACCTCGACGACCTGCGCGCCCTGCTCACCTACATTTCCGACAATTCCGACGACATCGGCAAGAAGTACGGTCTGGTGACGCCCACGACGATCGCCGCGTTGCAGCGCAAATTGCTGCAGCTGGAGATGGACGGGGCCCAGCGCTTCTTCGGCGAGAAGGTACTCGAACTCTCCGACCTGATGCGCCCCCGCGCCGACGGGCGCGGCACCATCAATCTGCTCGCCTCCGAGCGCTTGGTGCAGAGCCCCAAGCTCTATTCGGCTTTCCTGCTCTGGCTGATGAGCGAACTCTGGGAAGAGCTTCCCGAAGTCGGCGACCCCGATAAGCCCAAGCTCGTCTTCTTCTTCGACGAAGCCCACCTCCTCTTCCGCGACGCCACCAAGGAGCTGATCCAAAAGGTCGAGCAAGTGGTGCGGCTGATCCGCTCCAAGGGCGTGGGCATCTATTTCGTCACGCAATCGCCGACCGACATTCCCGACATGGTCCTGGGCCAGCTCGGCAACCGCATCCAACACGCGCTGCGCGCCTACACGCCCGCCGATCAGAAAGCGGTGAAGGCGGCTGCCGCTTCCTTCCGCGCCAACGCCAATCTCGATGTGATCAAGACCATCCAAGAGCTGGGCGTCGGCGAAGCGCTGGTTTCAACGCTGGACGAGAGCGGCGCGCCGACGCCGGTGGCGCGCACCAAGGTGCGCCCGCCAAATAGCCAGGTCGGACCACTCCTGCTGGCGACGCGCCAACAAATGATCGCCGACTGCGATTTCGGCGCCGCTTACAAGCAGGAGATCGATCGCGAGAGCGCGTTCGAGATTTTGAGCAAACGCGCCGAAGCCGCAACCGCCGCCGCGAATGCTGAAGCCGCGCAAGCAGCGGAAGCGAAAGCCGCCCGCGCGCCACGCGCGACGCCATCGGCGCCAGCCCCGCGCGCGCCTGCCCGCGCACCGGCGCAACGTGTGACGCCGGTGGAACGCGTCGGCACGCGCGTTGCGACTGGCGTGGTCAACACGCTGGCGCGCGAACTGATGCGAGGGATATTGGGCACGCCGCGGCGGCGGCGGTGAGGCCTGCATTTGGCCCAAGCGGACTCTCGCGAAGTTGTGCTATTGTAGCGGCATGACCGATCAGGAGATTGACGGAGCGATTTTGGATTTGCTCGCCAATGGCCGGGGTGGCCCTCAGAGGAAAAGAGGAAGGTCGCGTTCGTTATCGTGAAGGTCGCTGGCGAGCGGGAAAGCGATGACGAATTGTATCGAGTAGAGGCGACGATCAAGCGGCTCATTGCGGCAGGCAGGTTGGAAGCGTTCGTGGATATTTCCAGGTGGCGGCATAGTGAGGTTAGGTTTGATCGCTTAAGTCCGCTTCCGGCGACTTTCAGCCCCGTGGACCCGGCCCGACGAAGGGTAGCTTTGGAGCGAACACGACATTCGCCGAAGCCGGCGCACCACTCTTTGCCGACGCAACGTGGTAATTTGCGTCGCAAGAATGGCCCTTATCTTGGTGTCGGCGGCTCCGGACGCTAATCTTCAACCGGCCTTACGAGGACAAGCCGTGTCGACTGCCAGCCTGCCGAAAACGCGATTTGCCCAATCTGGGGATGTAAGCATTGCCTATCAGGTGATGGGCGCTGGCCCGATTGATCTGGTTGTAGTCCCGGGCATCATCAACAACGTTGAGCTCTTCCATGAAATCCCTGGCTACACAGATTTCTTCGAGCGCCTCGCCAGGTTCGCCAGAGTCGTGGTGTTCGACAAACGAGGCCAAGGGCTCTCCGACCGTGTGAGCGGCGCGACTACACTTGAGCAAAGGGTTGACGACGTTCGCGCCGTGATGCGCGAGGTCGGCATGAAGACCGCGGCGCTTGTCGGCATATCAGAAGCGGCGGCCCTGGTCGGTTATTTCGCGGCGACCTTTCCCAAGAAGGTAAGCCACCTCATCATCATGCACGGCCTGGCAAAATTTGCGCGCTCCGAGGACTACCCCTGGGGGAGCGGTCAATTTCGCAGGTTTCTCGGCCAAACGGCTTTCAGCGGCGAAAATGGGATGGAAGTCGCGGCGCGGTGTGAGCGCCAGTCGTGCAGTCCGGGAAATTTCAAGGCGCTGCTCGAGTCCAACATGAAGTTGGATGTGTTGCCATTGCTGCCACAGATTAGAGCGCCAACGCTGATTATCCACCGGAAGACGGATGCCGCCGCCCCTATCGGGTCGGCGCGCTATATGGCGCACCTCATTCCCGGCGCGAAGATCATCGAACAGGAAACCGGCGACCATTTCTTCATCACTGGGGATTACGCCGCCAATTGCGCCGACATTGAAGAGTTCGTTACGGGCATCCGCCACAGCGAGCCGACCGTAGCAGATCGTATTCTTGCCACCGTCCTCTTTACGGACATTGCCAGCTCCACGGCGCGAGCAGCGGAAATTGGTGACGCTGCATGGCGGGCGGTGCTCGACGAGCACGATCTCATCGTGAAGCGCTTAATCGATCAGCATCGAGGAAGGTTGATAAAATCGACCGGTGACGGTGTGCTTGCCATTTTTGACGGGCCAGGCCGCGCAATCCGCTGTGCGCTTGGCATGGAGCCATCATTCGCGCGACTTCGCCTGTCGGTACGCGCGGGCCTGCACACTGGCGAAGTCGACGTTCGGGGAGACGACATCGGGGGGATCGCAGTCCATGTCGCCTCACGAATAATGTCCGCGGCTAGCCCCGGCGAGGTATTGGTTTCGCGCGTTGTCGCTGATCTTGTCGTGGGCTCTGGCATCGCCTTTGCCGACCGCGGCGAAACCGAGCTGGCCGGGATCCCGGGCGCTTGGCGCCTTTTGTCAGCGTCGGCCTGAGGCTGCTCGTCATCCCAGCCGATGACTGGAAACGGCGAAAAACAGACGCCGCAACCAGCGACTCATCGCAATTTTGAAATGCTCAGCCCATCCGCCTTGGCGCGGTCCTTGATCGATTCCTCGCTGCGGGTGAGCGCTTTGGCGATCGCCTTCAGCGACATGCCCTTCTTGGCGAACATGTGGAGCTTCTGGATTTCGTCGCTTCGCCAGGGTTGACGGTGCCGCTCAAATTTCTCGGTCATGGACGATGTCCTTCACTCTGTTCGATGAGATCCTCAAATTGCGCGGCAAACGCGTGCGCGTCTCCGGGCCAGCGCGCGGTGATCAGATTGCCGTCGCGCACCACCCAGGCGGGCGTGTCGTCGCCGACACTATCACGCACAAGCCCTGAACTCTTGCGCTTGAACTGCGGATCGTCCGCTGGGACATCCTTGAAGTCCGATGGCGACTGCAACGCGCGCGTCACCTCCGCCTGCACCGACATGTGGCCCGCAGCCTGCCCCCGCTCTTCGCGATAAGTTCGATAATAGTGGGGGTCCCAAAAGCGCGTAACACCGGCCAGTGAAGCAGCGGAGCGTTCGAACGCCCACGTCAAAGCCGTCACCTTGCGCCCGAACAGCGGCGAATGGCCGGTCTCCGGGTCGCGGCTGCGCGCCAGCACCAGCACGCCATGGCAGATCGCGCCAATCGGCTTGGCGTCACGCGCGAAATCAAGCGCCATCTGCTGCACCACAGGGCTCTCGAGATAAGCACGCATACCGCGCGCTCGATGTCCGCCTGGGAATATCACGCCGTCGAATGAATCGCTCCGCACATCCGCCCAGCGTTGCGGCTCGCGGAACTCGGGCGACGCGGCGAGCGCGGAATACGCAGCGCGCGCGTCGGCGTTAGCGCGCAACACGCCGCCAACCAGCACGAGATTCCGCAAGCCAGGAATGAACCCCCAGAGGTCGAGTCCCCTGCCCGTCACCATCAGCGCATCGGCGTTTCCCGCTTTGCCGTTGGGCGTGGCGAAGGTGACGGTGTGGCGGCGCGCTGTGAGAATGCGCCAGGGGATGGCGACTTCGGTTGGATCGAAATCCGTCGCCGGGATCGGAACGAGGACGTTCGCCATTAGGCGGCGCGCGGTTTGGCGCGTAGGCGCAAGCGCTCAAGCGGCGATGCGATCATGCCAAGCGCCACGGTCAGCGCGATCGCCACGATCCAGATCACGAACACATTCCAATGGTTCGGCTGCCCCACCAGCGACGCGATGGTGTAGCCGAGGCCCTGCCACAGATAGATCGAATAGCCGGACTTGATGAACGGCTTCAGCCACGTGGCCTGCGCCAAGCCTTCAATCCATTTCGCATCGATCAGTCGCGCCGCGATCAGCCACACAGCCACCCACGCGCAACTAAACAGGAAGAACATCGCGTTCGGCGGAAATTTGTTGGCCTGCATCACCGCGGTGGTGTGCGTTGGATAGAGCGTCAGTGCCGCGGCCATCGCGGCGAGCGCAGCGACCAGCACGATGCCGTAGTCGCGCGTAGCGAAGCGCGCAGCGCTAGCACCGAGGCCGAAGCCGAATAGCGCCCATAACATGTAGCTGACGCTCTCGCGATCCAGTTCAGTCGCACGGGTCCAGTACGTATCAACAGCGAGCACAATCAGCGCCCCGCTTGCCGCCCACACCCAGAGCGGCGCCATGCGCCAAACCGGCCAACGCGCCAACAACGGCATCAGCGCCGTCACCACCAGAAACGGCGTCACGAACCACAGATGCCAGCTCAACATCATGTAGGCGTGGCCGATGGCGCGGCGGAATGGATCCAGCCATGCGAGCAATGTTTCACCGACGGGCAATTGCCGCGCATAAATTACGATGATGGCGCACACCAGTGTGTAGGCCCAATACGGCGCCATGATGCGGATGCCGCGGCTGAGCAGGTAGAACCCGTAATCGCGCAACGTTTTCGGCTGCGGCGCATGTGCAAAGGCGGCGCCGCTGACAATGAAGATCAACGGCATCTCGAACAGCAGGATCGAGTTCGCCGGCGCCGGGATAAGTCCCAGCCAGAATGAGCCGTGAATGACAATGACCACGTAAGCCATCAGCAGCCCGCGCGCGACATCGAGGCCAACATCACGCTTGGCGCTCATCTTGGCTTTGGGTGTTTCGACCTGCGCTTCCATGCCCGCCCCTTTTGCGGCGATTTAGGCCGGAGTCGCGCCCTGACGCCACTCCGCATCGCGCCGCGGCAGCGCGAGGTACGTTTCGCTACGCATTTCCAT
This sequence comes from Pseudomonadota bacterium, assembly GCA_016195245.1. Taxonomy (GTDB): domain Bacteria; phylum Pseudomonadota; class Alphaproteobacteria; order Caulobacterales; family Aquidulcibacteraceae; genus Vitreimonas. Next base: position 7,453 of record JACQAC010000132.1, on the reverse strand, counting down.
GAGCCGTGAAGCGGTGCGCTCGAATTCGAAGCTTTGATCGCCAGCGGGATAGAGCTCCGCCGGCTGCGCGTCGGCTGACGCCACCAACTTCACCTTCGCCTCGTAGAGTGCATCGATCAAAATGCGGAAGCGCGCGGCTTCCTCGCGATTAGCTGGCGTGAGCTTGGGGATGTCTTCCAGCAGCACGGTGTGGAAATACTCCGCGATTTCCAGATAGTCGGCCGCGCCGAGCGGGCGAGCGCACAATTCCTCGAAGCTGAATCGCGCCACGCCCGCGGCTTCGCGCTCGACTCTGAGTTCGCGCCCGCTCACATCAAGCATCGTCGTTTGTGGCACAGCGCCATGTGTGAGACGCGACCAGGCCCGGTTCATGGCCTCGTCTGCCGCAGGCCCGAGCGGCGCATAATACACGGGCGCGGCCATCAGGTGTTCAAGCCGGAAATCACGCGGGCCAGCGAGTTGCACGAGATCGAGTTTGCCTTTGATCAGCGCGATGAACGGTTCAAACAGCTGACGGTTGATGCCGTTCTTGTAGAGTTCATCCGGCGGTCGGTTGGACGTGGCGACGATCACCACGCCCTCTTCGAACAGTCGTTCGAACAGGCGACCCAGAATCATCGCGTCGGCGATATCGGTGACTTGCAGTTCGTCGAAGCACAACAATCGCGCTTCGTCGGCCACGTCCTTTGCGGCTTGCACGATCAGCTGATCGTGACCTTCTCCCCTCTCTCGCGCGCGGCGCAGGGAGGCGTGCCGCGCCAGCATGAATTCGTGGAAGTGGACACGCCGCTTCTTTCTCACCGGCGCGGATTCGAAAAACACATCCATCAGCATCGACTTGCCGCGACCTACGGGGCCGTAGAGGTAGAGTCCGCGCGGCGTCGCGCCTTTGCCGAGCCAAGCGTCGGGACGCCACCGGGTCAGCTCTTGTGCGAGTGCGTCGAGCCGCTCGGCGGCGCGGGCCTGGTCTGGATCAGGCTGCAAATCGCCGGCTTCCACGCGGGCGCGGTATGCAGCCAGGGGCGAACTCATGGACGCTGCATGCGGTCCCGAGCGTGCGATTGCAAGCGCTTGGCCTCTTTGCCGCGCCGCTCAGGCATGCTTGTTTGTTCCGCAAACGAGTCTTGAGTTGGGGATCATGGACGACGTCGGCGCGCCGCCCGTTCAATCAAAGCACATCGTCGATGTTCTGATCGAAGAGCGCGCGCCGCATCTCTCGAACGGGCCGCTATGGCCCGTGCTGCGGCCGGCGCTCTACTCGGTGCTGAACTACGACAAGGCTCGCACCATGGCCGACGCCATTGCGCCGATGAACGGGCGTGATGCGCTGGAGTTTGTAGCGCAGCTGCTGAGCGTTAAGCTGGATCTCAGCGGGCTCCATCGTTTGCCGCGCTCCGGCTCGTTCTTCCTGCTGGCCAATCATCCGACCGGCATCACCGACGGCGTCGCGGTGTACGATGCGGTCAAGCAGGTGCGGCCGGAGGTGAAGTTCTACGCCAATTCCGACGCGCATCGCGCCTGCCCGGGATTCATCGACAATCTCATCCCGGTCGAATGGGTGCTCGGCAAGCGCACGCGCGAACGCACGCGGCTGACGCTCAAAATGACCGAGCAAGCCGTCGAGGCCGGCGCGCCGATCATGATTTTTCCGGCGGGACGTTTGGCGCGGCGGCGCAATGGCGTGCTGATCGATCCTGAGTGGATGGCGACGGCTGTGAGTTTGGCGCGCAAATACGAGCTGCCGATCGTGCCGTGTCACGTGGCGGGGCCGTACGCGTTTTGGTTTCACACTTTCGCAGCGTTCTCGAGCGAGTTGCGCGACATCACTTTGTTTCAGGAGCTCCTGAACAAGCACGGCAAGACTTATCGCTTGAATTTCGGCCAGATCATTCCGCCGGATCAGCTCGCCGGCGACGCGAACGCGGTGACGCGGCGGATCAAGCATTACGTCGAGCGCGTTCTCGGCGATGGGCCAGATGCGGTGTTCGATCCAGACGGGCCCGAATGTCCTTGGCGCGATCCGGCGCCAGCTGCGAAGGGGGCACCTAGACCTTCCGCTCCACCATCGCCTTCTTGATTTCGGCGATCGCTTTCGCTGGGTTCAGGCCCTTCGGGCAGACCTGCGCGCAATTCATGATGGTGTGGCAGCGATAGAGCTTGAACGGGTCTTCAAGCGCGTCGAGGCGCTCGCCCTGATGTTCATCCCGGCTATCAGCGATCCACCGTTGCGCTTGCAGCAGCGCCGCCGGTCCCATGAAGCGTTCGCTGTTCCACCAATAGGACGGGCATGAAGTCGAGCAGCAGGCGCAGAGGATGCACTCATAGAGTCCATCGAGCTTGGCGCGCTCTTCCGGGCTCTGGCGCCATTCCGCATCCGGCTCCGGCGTTTCGGTTTGGAGATACGGTTGGATCGCCGCGTATTGGGCGGTGAAGGTGGTGAGGTCGGGCACCAAATCCTTCAGCACAGGCTGATGCGGCAGCGGCGAAATGGTGATCTCGCCGGCCGGCAATTCGTCCATGCCCTTGGTGCAGGCAAGCGTGTTGCGTCCGGAGACGGTCATTGCGCACGAGCCGCACACGCCCTCTCGGCATGAACGGCGGAATGTGAGTGTGGGGTCAACGGTGTTCTTGATGGCGATCAGCGCGTCGAGCACCATCGGACCGACCTTGTCGAGATCGAGTTCGTAAGTGTCCCAGCGCGGGTTCTCACCAGTCTCCGGATCGTAGCGGTACACTTTGAACGTCCGCTTACGCTTAGCGCCCTTCGGCGCCTTGTGGCGTTTGCCGCTACGAACTTGCGAATTTTTCGGGAGCGTCAGTTCGACCATGGGCCGGTGATGAGCTTGGTTGCAGGCGCCGTCAAGGTGACGAATCGCGCTCCATCAATTCGAGCCGGTTGCCGAACGGATCGTCGACATAACAGCGGTCGCAGCCTTCGAGCGGCTCATCTTCGCGCGGCGTGAAGCCGGCGGCAGTGAGCCTGCTTCTGAGCGCAGCGAGGTCATCGACCAGGAACGCGGGGTGTGCCTTCTTGGCCGGTTGAAACGCCTTCTCAACGCCGAGATGCACTTTGAGCGCTCCCTGCTCGAACCAGCAGCCGCCGCGCTTGGCGAGATGCGGCGGCTTGGGGATCTCGCCGATTCCCAGCAGCTCTGAATAGAATTGGCGCGCTGCCGCCTCCCCGCCCTCCGGCATGGCGAGTTGTACGTGATCGATGGCGAGGACGCGCATCAGTCAGTGCTCGCCGTTTGCTGATTGCGCCCGTACCAATCGATGCGACGAGTGGCGATCATGGTGGCGGCAATCACCGCGAACGCAACGACGGAGCCGGCCAGCAGCGCGAAGTCCTCAAGCGTCATCAGCACATACATGGCGCCGTAAAGCACCGCGAGCGCCATGAGCGCGCGCACGCCAACCGCCTGCGATTTGAACGAGGCGCCGGCGTAATAGGCAAGCAACCCGACCGTCGCGGCGGCGGCGATAATGAAGGCCAATGTAAAGCCCATGAGTTCGGTGAGCGATAACAGCAGCAAGTAGAATACGCACTGCGCCAGGCCGACCAGGATGTATTGCGCCGGGTGAGCCTTCTTGCCGCTGACGGCTTCGAAAATCAGCGTCGCCAGGAACACAATACCGATGAACATGATGCCGTAAGCGACCGCGCGGCCGACGCCGCGATAGATGTCGTCGGGATCGACAAAGCTCACGGCCATGTCGCGCGCTGAAGTTTGGCCGAGGCTGAAGTTTTTCAGGTCGGCCGCTTTCTCAAGCCCGCGCGCGACGAACGGCACGCGCCATTCCAGCGTAAAGCCGTGGTCCGTCGTCTGCAGTGGCTGATTGGATTGGAAGTAGCCTTCCGCGCTCGCGTCGCGGCGATTGCCGTGGATGCGGGCGGTGGTGTCTTGCGCAAACGCCGCGAAAGCGAAGCGTTGGGCGCCGGATAGGTCGAGCCGTGTCTGCACATCGAATGGGGCCTGCGTCGCCAATGGCGCGGCGGCGGCAAAGGCTTGCAGGCCGGTGAGGTAGGCGGGCGCGGTGACGCCTCCATAGGTGGGGACGGTCACGCCAGGTGGCGGCCCATTCACGCTCAAATCCGATACCGGCTCGAACGTCGCAGTGCCTCCATCCGCGAAGCGCACTTGTGCGGCGTTGCGGATGGCGCGGCTGTCGCTGACGAACATCAGGATGCGCGTCCGGCTCCAGTCGAAGCGATAGGACGGATCGACGCCGCGCAGCGCGCTCTCAGGCGCGAAGTGTGCGCTGAACTGCATTGCGGCGTTGTAGACGGCGGCGCGGTAGATACCGCGGCGGCGTTGTTCGACCGTAAGCGTGGAATCCGCTGCGCCAGTTTCGGCGAAGACGACGTAATTGCCCTGTTCGGTGCGGTGCTGGACACGGCCCTGGTCGTCGGGCGCGTCGTAGCTGCGCTGGTACGGAATCAGAAGCATCGGACCGCCGACGATCTGCTGACCGCCAGACAATTGGCCGATCTGCGCCGTGACCTGCGCGGCGCGGGTTTCGCGTTGACCGACGAGCCCACCGACAAACACAAGCGGTATGCCCATGACCAGCACGAGCAAACAGACAAGCAGTAATTTGAGGCCAAGCGATCCGCGTGGGATCAAGCCGGCGATTGGGTTTTGAGCCACCTTCCCTCCATGAGGCTCACAGGCGTTGCGATACTAAACGCTCATCGTGGCGCAATGTCGACATCCACTGCTTCGCGCGGCGGTTGCCAATCGTCGTGCTCCGCAGCATGCGGCTGCGCGGTCCAAGCCAGCACGAACGCAGCGACGCCCAGCAGTGCGCAGCCAAACGACCAGAGCAACGCGATCCAATCAAAGCGCGAGCCGATCTTGGCTTCGTCGCCATTAGCCTTGAGTTCGGCCTGTCGGCGCACTTCGATTGCCACGAATCCGATCACGAATGCGAACGGCACGGCGATGCCCCAGGGCGCGGCGCGGATCATACCTTCGCCGACGATGAGTCCGAGCGACCCAAGCAGTAGCCCGCCGAGCACCAGGAATTCCACCAGCGCTTGCCCGCGGTCGCCGAACATGGCGCGCATGCGGCGACGGCGCGCACCCATTTCCGCGAACATCGACGCCAGGAATCCGTTCATCGCCATGCACATAACGCAGGCTTGACGCGGCGCAAGGTCTCGCCGCGCATCTCTCGATTTTATGATCGCGGAGACCTAGACTTAGGCTTGGGAGTGACGTTGCGATGAAGCTCAAGACAATCGGCCTAGTTCTCGGTGGTCTGCTCGGCGTTCTGGCGCTGGCGGTGGTGCTGTTCTTCGTATTCTTTCCCAAGCAGCTCGCCGCGCGCGAAGCCGAGCGGCGCATCGAGGCGGCGACCCATCGCCAACTCACACTGGGCGACGACATCAACGTGACGTTCTTTCCGTCGCTCGGCTTTTCGGTGAACGCGGTCTCGCTCTCCAATCCGCAAGGTTTCGCCAGCGACAATCAGCCGTTCCTGTCGGCGGAGCACTTGACGTTTTCGGTGGCGGTGATGCCGCTGCTGCACGGCGACATTCAGGTGCGCGAACTGACCTTCCAACATGCGCACGTCAATTTGCGCGCCAAACAGAATGGCGAGTCGAACTGGACGTTTCCGACTGAAAACAATTCGCACGATCAGACCACGCTTGAGGATTTGCGGCTCGACAATGTGCGGCTGATTGACAGCGCCATTTCGTTCCAGGGCGCCGATGGCCAGGAGCCGCTGCAGCTTGCCCACGTGGACGCGCAGCTGGCGCTGCAATCGCTGGATCAGCCCTCGCATATGACAGCCGCGTTCGACTATCGCGGGCAGCGGCTGAATGTGGACGGCACGCTGACCAAGCCGCGCGCGGTGATCGAACATGGCGAGACGCCGCTGAATGTCAGCGTACGCTCGGCGTTGGTGAACGCTAGCATCAACGGCAACCTCAATGCACAGACCGGCGCGATCAGCGGCCAAGTCAGCGCCAATGGCGCGAGCTTGCGGCGGATGCTGAGTTGGCTGGGCACGCCGATGGAGTCGGGGCCCGGCTTCGGCGCGTTCAATGTGAGCGGCGCGTTGGCGCATCACGATCAGGAGACGGCGCTGACACACGCCTCGCTGCGGCTTGATGCGCTGCAGGCCAACGGCAATCTGACGCTCACGCAGCCGCCAAACGGCAAATTGCGCATCACTGGCGCGCTTTCGGCGCCGATGCTGGACGTCAACACCTATCTGGCGCCGCCCGCGCAGGCCGGCGCTCAAGCTGGCGGCGTTGCCGTGAACACGGCGTGGAGCACAGCGCCGCTGGACCTGAGCGGCTTGCGGGCGCTCGACGCCAATATCGACTTGAACGTTGCGGCGCTCAAGTTTCAGCGGCTGAACTTTTCCAACGTCGCGCTCAATCTGCGCGTGGCGAATGGCGCGGCGGATGCGCGGTTGACGCGGCTGGCGCTTTACGGGGGCAGCGGCACCGGACGGCTCATCGCCGACGGCTCGAGTGCGACGCCGCGCGTGGCGTTCGAACTCAACGCGCAAAATGTGCAAGCCGAGCCCCTGCTCCACGACGCGGTGGGATTCGACAAGATCACTGGGCACGGGCGTCTGGTGACGTCGATCGTCGGCCAGGGACGCTCGCAGGCGGCTTTGATGCAGAGCCTCGGCGGCAATGTGTCGTTCTCGTTCAATGATGGGCAGATCAAGGGCGTTAATCTCGCGGCCATCTCGCGCTCGATTCAGTCGGCGCTGTCGGGGCAAGCGGCGGGACCGGGCGCGGCGACCGACTTCGCCGAACTGGCGGCGACGTTCCAGATCGCCAATGGCGTGGCGGCGACGCAGGACCTGCACATGCTTAATCCCTATGTGCGCATGGACGGGCAAGGGCTGATCAATATCGGACAGCAATCGCTCGATATGCGCCTGGCGCCGCGGGTAGTGAATTCAACGCAGGGCCAGGGCGGCAATGCTGGCCTCGGCGGTCTTGGTATTCCCTTCCGCATTCACGGCCCGTGGAGCCACGTGGGCTTCGAGCCGGCTCTCGGCGACGCACTGCAAAATCAGTTGCGCTCACAAGCGGCGGGCATTCTCGGCCATCAGCAACCAGGCAGCCCGCTGGCGCAATTGGGTGCGTCGTTGTTTGGCGAGCAGCCGGCGCAGAGCGGTGCACAGCAGCCGACGCAATCCGGTCAGCAGCAACCGCCGACGCAGCAAGGGTCACAGCAGCCGGCGCAGCAGCAGCAAACACCGAGCAATCCGTTCGAAGATTTGTTGCGGCAAGCAACGCGGCCGCACAGCAGCACCTCGACGACAACAAGCACAACTGCGCCATCGCCGTGATCGGGAGCGCCGGCCTACTCCACATCCTGGAGGTCTAGCGCATGCCGGCGAGGCGCCGGCGGGATGCCGGCGCTTCAGAGCGATGGCGCATGCTCGCCCATCAAGGGCGAGGATGAGAGTCTGGCCGCAC
>JACQAC010000131.1 GCA_016195245.1 Pseudomonadota bacterium | reverse complement strand
CTCGACGCTGGTCAGCGTATCGGTCCCTTCGCTGCCGGCGACCACCGTCCAGCTGCCGTCGGGATTGCGATGCCAGCTGTCGGCCGTCGAAGCCGACGCATAATTCGCCGTGTCCATCCCCAAACCGCCGGTCAAAACGTCGTCGCCGCCTCCACCAGTCAGTTGATTGGCCGCGTCATTGCCGATGATGGTGTCATTGCCAGAGCCGCCAATCGCATTCTCGATGATCACGCCATTGGCGATTGTGTACCCGCCAGCGATGCCGGTGACGTAGGAGACGAAACCGCCGCCGCCAATTTCGCTATGAAGAGTGGCGGCGCGGAGATCGATGGTGGCTGCGCTGACGCCGCTGAAAGAAATAGTGTCGTTGCCGCCTGTGTCCCAGATCGAGTTGTAAGCGGTCGACGTCGGGGCGAGCACATAGGTGGTGTCACCCGAATTGGAGTTCGTGTTGACGCCGTACTTCAACTGCGCAAGCGCGATATCAAGTGGTCCGGGCGTCGCTTCATTTCCCGACGTTGCAGTGGTGACAGTGCCGCCAGGCTGAAGCGACCAGCCGTCATTGTAGGACATGACGGTGAATACGCCCTGATCCATGAGGTAGGTGCCGAACGAGTTGAACGCACTGAGCACGCCCTGCATGATTTCTGAGCCGCCACCATTGTCATGTGGGTGGGCGAGGCCGAGGCCGTGCCCGAATTCGTGAACGAGCGTCGTGAAACCCGCGCCGCCCGGCAGCAGTCCCGATGTTGTCCAGCCATAACCGCTGGGTGAAAAATCGCCGTAGCCAACTCCATTCACGGTGCCGAATTGCCCGAGCACGTTCGCGGAAAGAGTGGCCAACGACAAAATGAACTCGGCGCCCACCGATGTTGTGGTGATCGAGAAAGTCAACGGTGTGACCGCGGCCCACGTTGCCAACGCGGCCATCGCCGCATCCTTTTCCGACTGAGTCCAACTGCGCGAAGCGGTAACGCCGTTGAAAGTTTGGCCGCTTGTCGCGAAATAGACGTCGATGTGACTTGGCGCGATATAATGCAGGTCGATCGTATCAAGCGGGTTTTGCGGTGGCCCGACGGCCGCGCTTATCGTGTACGGCCCAGTATTGCTTACACCGGTGGCCTCGAACGCTTGCGCGCTGATATAGTATGTGCCGGTGCTGGATGCTGTGAACCGCAACAGCGAGCCGCCGCCCGGAGCAATACCGTCGTCGTCGATTGCAAGCAGGGTGCCTGCTGAATCGTGCAGCTCGAGGTAAGTGTCAGACAGGCTGCCATTGCCAGTCATCGTGAAGGCGTAGCTTTGGCCAGCCACCAAGTTGACGGCAAACCAGTCATGGTCGCCGACCGAATTTATCACGCCCGTTTCACTGCTGCCGATCGCCAACGTGAATGTCGTGCTGGTGTTGGCGGGAATAACGTCGGTGCTCTCGACAACATATTGAGTTGGCGGCTGGACGATGGCGTCAGGCCCGAACGTCGCGCGCCCATCAACCCCGCCAGCCGACGCCACGGCAAAATCTTCGCGCATATTCAGAAACATATGCCGACGCCACATGGCTTATCCCCTTCTAAATGCCTCATCTCCCGGGTATCTGTTGGAATGAACCAAGCCAAGTGAAAACTGGCGTTGCCCACATGGCGGGGCGGCCTTGGCGCGCCACGATGTGGCGGGGATCAACCGAATTAGGTCACACTCGCGTCCGGCCCTAACGGCGCTGGCGCTGCGGGCCCAGCGATGCCGGTCGGCGCTGGCCCCACAGCCGGCAGGTTGCCTGGGTGTTCACGCAGCGGAGAAGACGGCGATTGCTGGATCGTCCCGTCGCCAGCGCCCACGTGCGGGTCGGCATGCGTTTCACGCGCCGCGAGGCGCACGCCCGGTGGATCGGGCACATCATGAAAGAAGACATGCGAACCGATCACCAGCGGGCCGACAGCGAAACGATCCCATACGGGCCGTACGGCAAGTGTGTGATAGAAGAGGGCGCCGTTGGTGGGATCGACTGACGTGCCTTGCAGAACCTGCAACGCAACGCGTTGCGCTGTTTCCCATGTGTCCTTGTCGGCGCCGCCGGTAGCGTAGCGCTCCGGGTTCTGTGCGAGTGCGCGATTGGGATCACCGATGTTCCATGCTGAAAATTGCTTCGGCGCAAGGATCACCGTTTCCAGATTGTCTCCAAACCGCGCACCGAGGCGATTGACGATGACGTGGGCGACCGCGCGCATGCCGGCCTCGCCTTCAGAACGTGCTTCTGCCCAGGCAGTGGCCGCGAGTAAGTGAACATCAGCGGGATTGATGACGATGGGGGTCGCCGCGGTCTCCGAGTTTTGTCGGGGATCCAGCGGTACGAACGCGATGTGACCGAGTTGAACGCTTACGACGGCCGCAAGCGCATTTGGATAGAGCGCGAAATTGAGCGTGGCCGCACACAGCAACACGCTCACGAATCCCAGCGTCCGCAAGGCGTGGTTTGCGCCGCGTGCGAAGCCGGAGCGGCGGCGGATGGGCGCGCGCTGACGCGTCAGTCCAACCCAACGTGATGCCATTGTGCTGTTTACTCCACCGACGCGCGCGGTGGCTCGCGCGAGAAATTGAAACAGGTGTTGGTCGCGCGTGCGGCAGCACGAGGTGCGCAGGCGCGTATTCATTGTCTCACTCGGCAAAAATACGGCGACAAGCGCACGCCGATGCGGCGCGTGCAGCGCGTTTGGCGGCAAGGGTTAGCGGATGGCGCTATTTTGCCCCCCAACTGAGTGGAACTTGAACGCGATGTAACAATGGCGCCGGATGTAGCGCGCCATCAATGCGTCTGGCTTGCTGCAAGAATGCCTTCGATCGATGTCGGCATGTGGTCGGGCTGTTCGTCCTTGCAGCATCAGGGAGGAACCATGCGCTTTCTTTGTCTCTACACCGCCGATCAACTCTCAGAACCTTCGCCGGCGCACATGGCCGAGAGGGGCCGTTACATGGAACGGGAAATGAAGAGCGGCCGGTTGATCGACGCAGGCGGGCTGAAACGGCGCGATGCGGATGGCTTCACAGTGCGCAAGAAGGGCAGTGACTATGTCATTGGCCACACTGGCGCGCCATGGGCGGCTGCAACGGGTTGGGCAATCATTCAGGCGCCGACACGCGAGCGAGCGATTGCTGATATCCAAGAATTTCTCGGGCTCGCCGGCGACGGCATTTCGGAAGTGATTCAGATTTCGGACCCGGCGCCACAACAATAGCACATGGGCCTTGCGTCAGAAGTACTGCGCACGCTTCAAGCGCCGGCTAATGGCATAGGCCGCATTTACGCAGGCTTCGCTTTCATGCTGTTCCTGGCCGATGGCGAAGCCGAGCGCGTATTGGATGGCGGGCGCGGCGTTTTCGTTACTGGCCGCGCCATTGCGATTGAGATCGACGAGCGTCCAGGTTTGGACGAACTCTTGACCGAGGCGGCGATGCACGGCGAGGTCGTTCAAGCGGCCGAGATTGTCTTGCGCCCTTGCGAGGATCTTCGCGAAGCGGCGCTGATGGCGACGCGCGCTTGGGAAGATATCGGAGAAGAATTCTGCAGTGTAACGGAGCTCTTTGACGGCTAGGCGCAGTTTGTGGCGCGCGACGACATCAAGCCCGCGCACCTCACGCAGTTTTCGCGCGACTTTGCGCGTGTGCTTTTTCAAGGTGCGGCGCGCAAAGTTCTCGATGCGCGCTTCTGGACGCACGCCTTCGAGCTCAGCCAGGTCCGACCATTCGCCGGCCAGCACCCAAAGCGCGGTGCGCAACACCAGTTGGCGGAAGCGGTCGCTGCTGGTGGCTTCCTGCGCGCGTTGCATGGCTTGCTCACGGCGGGTTTTGACGTTTTCCAGCAGGCACTTGAGCGCGGCGTCTTCGGCTGCATCTTCACTCAAGGGGCTCAAGGTTTTTTCCACGAAGACATCGAGATCACGGGCAGGGGCGAGTTCGTCGATGAGCCATGTCAGTTCGGCCTCGACCGCATCGGTCTCGGGGCCGTCGATCAGGTGTTCGAAAATCGAGAGCACGGTTTGCAGGCGCCGCAGCCCCACGCGCATCTGATGCACGCCTTCGAAGTTGCCAACGCGAACGGCGTCGGCGTTGAGTGCGAATTGGCGAAGGCATGACCAGCCGATCAACTGGAAGGCATGACCGATGCGCGAGCGCGGCGTGATGCGGACGTGCTCGGCGCGATAGATGCGCGCGCCTTGGTCCGAGCGCAAATCGAAACCGCGATCGGCTTTGGTCTTGAGGCCAAGAGAAGCGGGGACTTCACTCGCAAGGCGGCGGGCGAGACGGGCAAGCTCGGCGGAGGCGCCGCGTTTCAGTTCAAGTTCGATCTCGCAGAAGCTGGTGTTGGCGTCGCCCGAGGAAATGCTGCCGCGGTCGATGGCGAGTTCGATGGCGCTGTTGGCGGAGAGTACGGGATACGCGCTGCGTTCGACCTTCACTTCGAAGACGGGTGTCAAATTCTTGCGCAGCTTCTTGCGCTTGAATTCCTGCAGCGGCGTTCCCAGCACATGGCGAAGTTCCGGGAGCTGGCCGCCGATTTCGCGTTCCCATTCGCTGCGATCAATCGGCGAGGACTTTCGCGGTGTGATGGCTTTGACGGTCTGGATGTTCTTCGCGCCGATGCGGCGCACGCGCAGGCTGATACCCTTCTGGCGGAGCGCGTATTTGGGCGTGTCGAAATAGGTGGTCGACATTTGCCGCGGCTGCATCTCGCCGCTGGCCTGCTCCCAGAGCCAAGGCAGGCGCATCACCTTGTTGGCGGCGGCAGCTGGGATTTCCAGCTTCAGCTCGAACTCACGACCCATCAGACCCTCGCCCCAGATGCACCCAACAGGCGAACGCTAGCGTGGTCGTTCGCCTTTGGGAACATGCAGGGGAGGCGTCAATTCCCTGAAAGTTTTGTGACAGAGGACTGTGTGGCGCAAAGCGCGCGCTTTCATGCGCGCGCCGCGTCGTTAGCGGATTTCGTTGGCGCTTGAGACGATCTTCCCGACGAGGCCGTAGGCTTTGGCTTCTTCGGCGAGCATCCAATAGTCGCGGTCAGTGTCGCGCTTGATCTTGTCGAGCGGCTGGCCGGTGGCGTCGGCAAAGATGCGGTTGAGGCGTTCGCGCATGCGCAGCACTTCGCGCGCTTGAATCTCGACGTCGGACGCCATGCCGCCGATGCCGCCGCGCGGTTCATGCAGCAGGAAGCGGGTGTTGGGCAGGCAATAGCGGTTCTCGCGCTGCGCGGCCGCGTAGATGAGCGCGCCGGCAGAGGCGACCCAGCCGGTGCCCAGCATACGCACCGGCGCGTTGATGAACTTGATCACGTCGTGGATCATGTCGCCGCTTTCGACGTGGCCGCCGGGCGATGAGATCACGAAGGTGATGGGGGATGCGCTCTGTGCCGACAGCGCGAACAGGCGCTCGGTGACGCGGCGGGCGACTCCGTCGTTGACTTCGCCGGTCAACATGACAACGCGGGCGTCGAACAGCGCCTTCTCCACGACATCGGGCGCGTTGCGCATGTCGTTGAGGTTCTTTTCTTTGTCTTCGTCGTCGAGGCGGATGATTGGTGGGCGCATTAGGAGTTTCCTGAGGACGGAACGATATGTCCTCAGGTAGGCGGCTTCGTGACTATTTCCTAGCCCCGACCGGCGCCGCCGACTGGGGGCTCTCGGTTTGGCATCGATCAAGCGCAGCCTCGGCCTCCCTTAGGGCGTTGAGAAGCAGGTCAGCAAGGCGCTCATGCTCGCGAAATTCGACCACGGTCGCGAGGGTCGCCTCGGTCTGGTGTATCGCGCGAGACAGAACTGCCGTGCGCCGGACGCGTTCGGTGACAAGGCATCGCGGCAAGTGGTTGGCATTTGACAGCGTTTTCACGGCCGTCTTGGTCGTACCGGGCATATGGGGACCTCGCTTGTGGACCCCGCTGAACCTCAAGTGATTTGGGTCGCGACAAAGATGGCCCGCTTAGGTGATGGCCCAAGAAGGTAGTTGAGTCTGCACCTGCCTAGGCAGCCCCGATTCTAGTTGAGGACATCGCCATAAGTCAGCTGAGAGCTGAATAGGGCCTGCACAATGAGCTGAGCCCGTGATGACACCGCCAGGCGGCGCATGGCGCCCTGAATGTGTTTGTGAGCGGTTTCTTTGCTAATCCCAAGCAATTGACCGATCTCCCAATCGCTCTTGCCATGCGCAACCAAGCGGAGACATTCCAGCTGGCGATCGGAAAGTCTCGCCGCGTGCCTGGTTTTGAGAGACGACTGGGTGACCTCCAACGACACGGGATAGGCCGTTGTCGCGATATATTGCGCGTAGGGAAGCGCTTCTATTGGCAATGTTCTGTTGCCTGCGGTAGCGAACGTAACCGACCCCGAAACCGCGCTTGGAAGGTGTGCCGGAACGCTAAATCCTTCGCTGATGCCGCATTGCCGTGCGAGTGCGAGCATCTGTTTGTGCTCTGGATGGAGCTCGATAATCGATGGCAGGGTTGACCAGGCGAAACCGCCGACAGTCGACTGGCATGCCGCCGCAATGGGGCAGTGTTTCCAGTAGTGATGGAGGGAAACGGCCCTCTGCCATTCAGGCGGCATTTGGGAGAAGCTGACCGCGAGCGTCCGTCCGCGATCCTTCACGTAATGACAGATCGAATAATGGTCGAATCCCAACCAACCCGTCGCACGGAACATCGCATCGCGAAACGCTTCGGCCGTGGCGGCGTGCCGTATGGCTTCGACAATAGTCTCACAGTTCTTGGCGCGCGAAGTTTGCGACGCGGCGTGGCTCGAACCCATATTTTCCCTCCAATTAAGGAGAAGCGGAATCGGTCTGCTAGTAAATAGCCGGCAACTTGGCTAGGAAAATCAATGGGCTCGACCCGCCCCGGTTGTAGCCGCGATGTGAGTGGAGCGAGGACCGTCCTGCTGGCTTGGTGAAGCTCAACTTGGCGTTCCTCTTCAAGACCGGCAACATCCGCGAAAACAACATCGTGCAAACGGTGGCGTCCTCGGGCGGGACGCTATCGTCGATCATCTTCGTACTGCCGGGCCTGGTGATGATCGGCTACTGGCAAGGCTTCGATACCTTCACAACATTCATGGTCTGCGCGCTCGGCGGCATTTTGGGCGTGCTGTTCTCGATCCCCTTGCGACGCACGCTTGTCGTGAACACGCCGCTGCCGTTCCCTGAAGGCGTGGCTGCGGCGGAAGTGCTGAAGGCAGGCGCGACCGGCGATGAAGCCTCGCCGGACGCCATCGAGCGCACGCGCGGGCCGCTCGTGGTGGCGTTCGGCGCGCTGATGTCGGCGGTGCTGCAGGCGATCACCTTCACGGGCGTCGCAGCAGCGGAGACGACAAAATATTTTCGCGTGCTGGCGGGCGCGTCGGGAATCGATCTTGGATTTTCGCTGGCGCTGCTCGGCGCCGGCCACTTGGTCGGCATTTCCGTTGGCCTCGCAATGATCGTCGGTGTGCTGATCGCGTGGGCCGGTTTCGTACCGATCTGGACGCAGGGTATGGTCGGCGATCCGGCGACGACC
>JACQAC010000140.1 GCA_016195245.1 Pseudomonadota bacterium | reverse complement strand
GGCTATGTGCATCGCGCTTGGGCCATGCCCGCCCTCGTGCTGGGCGGCCTCTTGCTGCTGCTCTTCGCGTTTTACATTGCGCACTACCGCTACGCGCTTTCGCACAGCGCGCTCGATGCGCCAGTGCCGGATAACATCTTGACCTCGATTGCGGTCCACCCGTTCGAGCCGTTCCAGCAATTGGAATCGCTGCTGCTCTTCGTCATCGCGCTGCTAATCGGCATTTTCTCCATCGCCCGCGGCGCACACTGGGACGATCCGTATCCCGGCTATGGCCCGCGCCATCGCCGTGTCGAGGAGGCTCGCGAACGCGCCCACTTTGTCGTGCAGCGTTTGTCCAACGATGTTGACAGCGCCAAGGAGGCCGCCGACGAGGCGCTCTCCGAAGTTGGCCGTAAGAGCGCGGAAATGGTCGGCTCGTTGCGGCGCGCTATAGCGCGCACCCAGGATAACGCCACCGCTTGGGATTTCACCGCCGCGCAAATGATCGCCGAGGGACGCGACGCCATCGAGATCTATCGCGACGCCAACCGCGCCGCGCGCTCTTCACCCGCGCCGGGCTATTTCGATGAAGACGCTTTCGAAGACACTGAACCGCTAAAGAGCGCCGAAGTGCTGGACGCGCTCACCACCGCATTCTCACGCGCCACGAGCAACATCACCGCCTGCAAGAGCCAACTCGCGGGTGCTCGCGCGCAGCTCGAGGCGGAGTACCATTCCTTCTATGACGACGAACTGGCGCCCTTCCTGAAGGGCATCGAGAATGCCGCGACGGTGCATGTCCGCACCGAATTCTCCGATGCGCCGGGTCCGCGCTCCCGCGTTGATCTCACGGCGCCTGAAGACGATTTCGAGGCGGAAGACGAAGAGGACGAGACGGAACTCGAGGCCGAAGAGATCGCTCCGCGCACTTCCCTGTCGTTCTTCAGCCGGCGCGGAGCGCGACACTAGATGCGTACCAAGGCTGAGGCCAATCGCTTCTATGGCGCGCTGACCGCTTGTGTGCTGGGCGGCGTTTTTCTTCTCAGCGCCGCGGTGTGGTTCTTCCGCCCCGCCGATCTCGATCCGGACACGCTTTGCCCCACATCACGTCCAATCGCTGGCCACACCGTGGTGATTGTCGACCGCACTGATCGCTGGACGTCAGGCATGAGCGCCGCGTTGCGACAGCTGATCGAAAGCGCCCAACGCAACACCCAACAGTATCAGAAGTTTTCCATCGTGGCGCTCGACGCCGAAAACTCAACACATCCACTGTTCTCGGTTTGCAATCCCGGCGCGCCCACGTTCTGGTCCGATCTCTATCATGGTCATCGCTATACTGTGCATGATTTTGACCAGCGCTTCGTGGGCGCCGCCGATCGGGTGGTGGAAGAAGTCAGTCAACCCAGCGAGGCGCCGGAAAGTCCCATCGTCGAATACGTGCATCGTTGGCTCGGGAGCGACGACTTCAATGCTTCAATCGCCCAGCGCCATCTCATTCTCATTTCGGATATGCGGCAGAACTCGCCGCTTTATAGCCTCTATCGCCAGCCGAGCGGCGAGGGGTTGACGCAAGTGGCTCAACAGCAAATTGGCCAAGCGGCGCGAGGCGCGAATCTCGACGTCTACTTCCTCGCCCATGGCCGCGATCACAATGTCAGCGAAGAGCAGGTGCGCTCCGCCTGGGATCGCGCACTTGCGGCGCTCGGCATGCGCTATGCCTGGCGCCAGATCGACTAGAGTTCGCGTGCGGCGTCTAACAGGCGATCGACCAGCGCATCGAGTTGCATGCGTTCTCGAGCGCCAAGCCTTGCGAGCAATCTGCGCTCCGCATCGAGCGCAATAGGCGCGATGCGCGCATGCAGCGTCTCGCCTTGCGCCGTGAGCGTCAATGATTGCGCGCGCCCGTCGCCATCGTGGACATGTGCCGAAACCCGCCTCGCGGCTACAAGCTTTGCCACGGCGCGCGATACCGCGACTTTGTCCATCTCAGTCGCTTCGGCGACTTCCTTCGCGGTCAATCCGGGCCGGCGGCCGAGCACCGCTATAATGCGCCATTCCGGAACGGTGAGATCGAAGGTCTTGGCGTAGCGCGTGGCGATAGCGCGCGACACGCGGTTCGACAGGACGGATAGGCGGTAGGGCAGGAAACGCTCTAGAATCAAGCGCTCCGCCGCGTCGCCCGTTGCCGACTCCTTGCCTGCCGCGCTTGCCATTGGTTTCAGATGAAACTAAATTGGCGCAGAAATCAAGATCAGAGGAAACGCTGATGGCAGACTTGTTCGAAAATCCGATCGGGACCGACGGTTTCGAGTTTGTCGAATTTACCTCCGCGGAGCCGGACAAGCTCGCGGCCTATTTTGAGCAAATCGGCTTCACAGCCGTTGGCAAGCATCGTTCAAAGAACGTCGTTCGCTACAAGCAGAACGACATCAACTTCATTCTCAACATGGAGCCAAGCGGCCAAGCTGCGGATTTTCGCAGCGCACACGGCCCGTCCGCGAACGCCATGGCCTTTCGTGTGAAGGATGCCCAGCACGCTTTCGAGGAGGCGGTGAAACGGGGCGCCGAACCTGTCGAGGGCAAGGTTGGGCCGATGGAACTCAACATCCCGGCCATCAAGGGCATCGGCGGCGCCTACATCTACTTGGTCGATCGCTACGGGGCGCAGACCATTTACGATATCGACTTCAAGCCAATCGAAGGCGCTGACGAGTCGAAGAATTCCATTGGCCTGACTTATCTCGATCACCTCACACACAACGTTTTTCGCGGCAACATGAAGACGTGGGCGGACTATTACGAGAAGATCTTCAACTTCCGCGAAATCCGCTATTTCGATATTGAGGGCAAAGTAAGCGGCCTTTTTTCAAAGGCCATGACCAGCCCCGACGGCAAGATCCGCATCCCTCTGAACGAGTCAAAGGGCGAACCGGGCAAGGTCGATCAGATCGAAGAATATCTGCAGCGCTACAAGGGCGAAGGCATCCAGCATCTCGCGTTCGGTTGCGATGATCTCTACGGCGTAGTCGATCGCCTGCAAGCGCGCGGTGTTGAGCTGCAAGACACCATCGATACCTACTTCGATCTCATCGACAAGCGCCTGCCCAGCCACGGCGAGCCGGTCGAAGAACTCCGCAAACGCCGCATTCTCCTCGACGGCGCGCCGAGCGAGGGCCAGGGCCTTCTCCTGCAAATCTTCGGCAAGGACGCCATCGGCCCGATCTTCTTCGAGTTCATCCAACGCAAGGGCAATGAAGGCTTCGGCGAAGGTAATTTTAAAGCCCTGTTCGAATCCATCGAGCTCGACCAAATCCGCCGCGGCGTGTTGAAGGCGAGCTAATGCGCGTCGCAAGCCAGCCTTATCTTGCGGAACTCGCAGAAGAATTTCTTGCTGGGCAGATGACGATTAGCTGGGCTGACCATGTCCAGTCCGGCCTACGGGGTGAAACCACGTGGATTGATCCTACGGAGACTGAACCGGGTGTTGATGTCGGGATGAACTATAAGCGGTTGCTCGATGGCGCGATCGAGATCGAAGTCGTTGCGTACGGCGGCCCTGGCGGGACCGGTGATGCTATTCGCAGGGTGGGAGTGGTGCGGCCATGAGAGCTTTTGGAATTCTCGCCGCGCCTCTGTTGCTGTTTCTGAGTAGCGCTGCCACTGCCCAAACCGCGTACCGCTGGTCCATCGTCGTTCATGGGGGCGCCGGCGTCATCGAGCGCGCCAACATGTCCCCAGAGCTGGAAGCGCAATACCGAGGCGCCATGAACCACGCGCTGCAAACCGGCGCCAACATCCTCGATCACGGCGGCTCCTCGCTCGATGCGGTGCAAGCCGTGATCAGCGACATGGAAGACGATCCGCTGTTTAATGCCGGTCGCGGCGCGGTGTTCGGCGCCGATGGCCTTAATCACCTCGACGCCTCCATCATGGACGGCCGCACCCGCGCCGCGGGCGCCGTCGCCGACCTCACCCACGTGCATCACCCGATTCAACTCGCCCGCGCGGTGATGGAGCACTCGCCGCACGTGATGTTGGTTGGCGAGGGCGCCGAGAGCTTCGCGCACACGCAGAACATCGAGCTGGTCGAATCGTCCTTCTTCTTTACTGAGCGGCGCTGGCAGCAGCTCGAGCAAGAATTGCGAACGCGCAACCTGCCGATCCCACCGCGCCCAGCGGGTGCGCCGCCTCCGCCGCAAGGCGCACTTGCCTTTCCGGATGACCACAGGTTTGGCACCGTCGGCGTCGTCGCCATGGATCAGCAGGGCAATATCGCTGCAGGCACCTCCACCGGCGGCACCACCGCGAAACTGTGGGGCCGTGTTGGTGACTCTCCCGTGATCGGCGCCGGCACCTACGCGCAGAACGGCGTCTGTGGCGTCTCCGCCACTGGAACCGGCGAGTACTTCATCCGCATTGGCGTCGCGCGCGATATTTGCGCACGCATGCAGCTGCGCCACGAAAGCGCCGAACGCGCGTCGCGGGAAGTGTTCGCCGAACTAGACGCCATCCACGGCGACGGCGGCGTCATCGTCATGGATGGTCGGGGCCACGCAGCGTGGCGCTTCAACACCCCCGGCATGTACCGCGCGCGTCTTGAGCAGGGTGGGCAGCCGCTCGTACAGATCTTCGCCAATGAGTGACCCCGTGCGGAGCAAGTCGCTGGCGCCGCCCGCAACGCGTGGCATCAGCTGCTCAACCCGTTGCGCTACGCCAATCCCTTCCTCTCCATCGTCATTCCCTTGCTCTTCCTGGCGATGGGCGGCATCGGCTTTCCGGGCGGCGCCGTCTATGTGAACATCAATGCGCTGCGCGGCGCCGGCTGGCGGGCCGCCGTGAGCGCGGCCGGGCCGGCGATGAACTTGCTATTTCTCGCCGCCATCACCCTGGTCATCCATTTCGGCGACGCGGGTGGAACCTTGCGCTCGGCGCTCGCCTTCCTCGGCCTCTTGCAAGCCACGGCTTTCGTGCTGAATCTGTTGCCGATTCCAGGCCTAGATGGCTTTGGCGTCATCCAGTCGCTTTTTCCGAAGGGTGAGCAGGCGGCGATGGCCCAGATCGGACGCTTCATCTCGATGGCATTCTTCGTTGTGGTGATTTCGGCGCCACAAGTCCTGCAGCCGATCTGGGAGGTTGCGCTCACCCTCTGCAATTATGTTGGCATTGACCGCGGCGACATCGCCGACGGCAGCGCCTTGTTCCAATTTTGGCATTCGAACCCATAGAGGAGAACGCCTCATGGCGATCACCAACGGTATTCACCACGTCGCCTATCGCTGCAAGGACGCGAAGGAAACGGTCGAGTTCTATCGCGATGTTTTCGGCATGGAATACACGACCGCCTTCGCCGAGGATCATGTGCCCTCGACTGGCGAGTACGATCCCTACATGCATGTGTTTCTCGACGCGGGCGCCGGCAACGTACTCGCCTTCTTCGAACTGCCTAACCAGAAGGACATGGGCCGGGACGAGAACACGCCGAAATGGGTGCAGCATATCGCTTTCAAGGTGGGCAGCGTCGAGGAACTCGTCGCCGCCAAAGCGCGTGCGGAAGCGAGGGGACTTGAGGTAGTAGGCCCAACTGACCACGGCATCTTCAAGTCGATCTATTTCTTCGACCCCAATGGGCACCGTCTCGAACTCGCCGCTGACACCGGCACCGCAGCAGAGTTGGCCGAACTCAAACGTGTCGCCCCGGAAATGCTGGAAGAGTGGAGCCGCACCAAAAAAGCGCCGCAACATGCCGCTTGGCTGCATGAGAAGGCGCGCGCGGCGCATGCCGCAGCCAGGGCGCGCCTCGGGGAGTAGGGCGTGCCGCAGCAGGACGAGTGCCGGTTGACCTTGACGCTTGCGCTGCAGCCCGAGCATTGGCGCCGGCACGACCGCGCCTTCTGGGCGCAGACGCTCGCATCCGCCGTCGACGAAGCCGCGCCGCACATGATGCGGGTGGATAGTTATGAACTCCGGGATATGATGGTCATTGTCCGCGCGCGCTCCAACCGTGCGCCCAAGGCGGTTCGAAAGCTGTTGCGCGACGACGAGAGCTTCTTGCGCTTGCGCTCGCGCCTGGTCGATCTCGGCGCGCAAGCGGAGATTGAGATCGAAGACGAGGAATAGCGAATGCTTAAACTCTACGATTACTGGCGCTCATCCGCCGCTTATCGCGTCCGCATCGCTTTGAACCTGAAAGGGGCCGAGTACGAGTCTATCCCCGTCAATATCATGCCCGGCACGGACGAACAGATGCGCGAGCCGTACCGTAGCCTCAACCCGCAAATGCGCGTGCCCGCGTTGGAAACGCCGCAAGGCTTGTTGACGCAATCGCTCGCCATCATCGGGTGGCTCGACTCCACCTACAAGGCCAATCCGTTCATTGCCGACGATCCGTTCCGCGCCGCCCAAGAGCGCGCCTTCGCGCTCACCATCGCCTGCGACATCCACCCGCTCAACAACACCAGCGTGCTCACCCGCATCAAGCTCGAATTCGATGCGGATGACGATCACATCGGCGAATGGTACCGCCACTGGATCAAACTTGGATTTTCCGCGCTTGAGCACCAGGCTGCGCAACGCCCGCAAACCAAGCACGCGTTTGGCGACCAACCCTCGCTCGCCGACATCGTGCTCGTCCCGCAAATGGCCAACGCGCGCCGCTTCAAGACCGATCTCTCGCCATTTCCGCGCCTTCTCGCCTGGGATGAAGCCGCCCGCGTGCATCCAGCCTTCATCAAGGCCGCGCCAGAAAATCAGCAGGATGCGAAGAAATGAACGTTGCTTGCAGGTTGGAGCGCGCGGCTCCGTCGCGCATGCGCCGCGGAGCGGCGCGCTCCCAATCACAAATATTGGTGTCTAAATGAAACTCGCAACACTTCGCCATGGCCGTGACGGCAAACTCGTTGTTGTTTCCGACGATCTTGCCTGGTGCACGGAAGCAGGTCCTGAGGTGCCAACGATGCAGCGCGCGCTTGACGATTGGGCGCACGCCGAGCCGCGCCTGCGTGCGCTCAGCGAGGGCGTCAACGCTGGCTCCGTGCTGCGCGAACGCTTCCATGAGCGCGAAGCTGCTTCGCCGCTACCACGCGCCTATCAATGGGCCGACGGCTCCGCTTACGTGAATCACGTTGAGCTCGTCCGCAAAGCCCGTGGCGCCAAGATGCCGGAAAGCTTCTGGGCCGATCCGCTGATGTACCAAGGCGGCAGCGATGTCTTCTTAGGCGCCCGCGATCCCATTCCGCTCAAAGACGAAGCCTGGGGTTGCGATTGCGAAGCGGAAGTCGCGGTGATCGTCGACGATGTCGAGATGGGCGTCGACGCAAAAGCCGCGCGCGATCGCGTTCGTCTCGTGATGCTCGTTAACGACGTCAGCCTGCGAAACCTTATACCTGGCGAGTTGGAGAAGGGCTTCGGCTTCTTCCAATCCAAGCCGTCGTCAGCCTTCTCACCGGTTGCGGTCACGCCTGATGCGCTCGGTGAAGCCTGGCGCGACGGCAAATTGCATCTGCCAATTCACGTCGCGCTCAACGGCAAGCCCTTCGGCCAAGCCAATGCCGGCGTCGACATGACTTTCGATTTCGGTCAGCTCATTGCTCACGCCGCCAAGACCCGCGATCTCGCCGCCGGCACGATCATTGGTTCCGGCACCGTCTCCAATCGCGGCGCCGATGGCGGCCCGGGAAAACCAATCAGCGAAGGCGGCGCCGGCTATTCCTGCATCGCCGAACAGCGCATGATCGAGACCATCAACACCGGCGAACCAATCACCTCATTCCTGAAGCACGGCGACCGCGTCGAAATCGAAATGTTCGACGCTAAACGCCATTCCATCTTCGGCCGTATCGATCAGGAAGTCGCCTAAAGCGCCGAGCGTCGTTCGCCCGAACTTTCGTGTCGAGACGTTAGGCGCTCCTTGCCTGGGACGGGTAGGCAGCTGCCCGCATGACATCGGCTAGCACTTGATATGCCGCGATCCACGCGGCGCGCACTTCTGGGGTGAATGCGTCGCCAAGGCCTTTCTTCAAGGTCCGGAGCAGAGCGTTTCCTACGATCGTGTAGTGGCGCGCGGTAACACCGTAATCCAGATGTTTGATGGCCAGTTTCTGCGCCGCGGGAATGACGCGCTCGGGCTGGTTCAACCCGTTAACGACCATAGCAAGAGCGCCCAGCAATTTACGGTGTTGCTCGCGCATGTCGCCGCTGAACATTGACCGCAAGCTTGGATCAATGGCGAAGAGCTCTTCGTAAAAGATCTCCGCGACCTTCTCTCCGAGCCCTTCCGCGGCCCGAAAAGTGCGTTGCACAAGAGCGACTTGCTCGGAATTCATGGGCATATCTCCTCATGCTCAAGCATGTGGCGAGGACCCTTTTCCAAAATCTTAAACGCGCTGCAGGACGTTGCCGCGCCCTGCGGTCAATGGATCAGGCAGCAAGCTGACGGCCTCCCATCTGTGGAGGCCCTAAGCCCCCGCAGTCTCGCCGGCGCCGTCCTTCACTGTGGCGCGAGCCAGTAGCTCGGAAAATCTTGGCGAATCCGCGCGAAAAGTTGTTTGGCGCCTTGCAGGGGCGCGGTCCTGCTGCGCTTCTGGAAACGGTAGCGCATTTTGCGCTACTCCCACCGAAGTCGAGACTAGCCCGCACGAACGCCGATGGCGAGACGACCGTTCACGCGTGCGCGAAGATATCGCTTTCTTCCCACCCAGCCAAATCGAGCGCCGCGCGCGTGGGCAGGAAGTCGAAGCAGGATTGCGCAATCTCGGTGCGGCCTTCGCGCGCCAGCATCACGTCGAGCTTTTCCTTCAGTGCATGCAGATGCAGCACATCCGAGGCGGCGTAGGAGAGCTGTGCGTCGCTCAATTCCGGCGCGCCCCAATCGCTCGATTGCTGGTCTTTGGAAATATCGCGGCCAAGCACTTCCTTGACCAAATCCTTCAGCCCATGCCGATCCGTGTAGGTGCGCACCAATTTTGAAGCGATCTTGGTGCAGTATAGCGGCGTGGTGACCACGCCGAGATCGCGCATGAACATGGCAATATCGAAACGCGCGAAATGAAACAGCTTCAGCCGGTTGGGATCGGCCAGCACCGTCTTCAGATTCGGCGCGTCATAATGCGCGCGATCCAGCTGGACCAAGTGCGCTTCCGCGCCGCCGTCCGAGATCTGCACTAGGCAGAGCGGGTCGCGCACCAGCGAAAGGCCGAGCGTCTCGCTATCGACCGCCACCGGCCCGTTGAACTTCACATCCGCCGGAAGGTCGCCCTTGTGCAGATGCACCACGACATTCTTGCCGTCGACAGTCAAAGAAAGTTTGCGTGCCATGGGGCGGCCTTAGGCCAATTCGTGCGGAGAGGCTAGCTTGCGGAAAGCGCCGCGTTCAGATCGGCCCATAGGTCGTCGGCGTGTTCGCAGCCGACGCTGAGACGCAACAAGCCTTCCGGCACATCCGATTGCGGCCCTTCGATCGAGCGGCGATGTTCGATCAGCGTTTCCACACCGCCCAGTGACGTCGCCACCTTCACCAATTTGAGACGCGAAATGACGCCAAGCGCCGCTGCCGCGCCGCCCTTCACTTCGAATGACATCATGCCCCCGAAGCCACCCCGCATCTGCTTCACCGCAGTCGCGTGCTGCGGATGGGTCGGCAAGCCGGGATAGGTGACGCGTTCCACTCTGGGATGCCGCTCCAGCTCGTGCGCGATCCGCAGTGCGTTTTCGCACTGCTGCCGCACGCGTAGGTGCATGGTCCGCATTCCACGCAACAGCAGCCACGCCTCGAACGCGCCAAGCGTTGCGCCGCCGACCGTGCGCTCCTGTTCGATTGCCTTCCATAGCGGCAGCGTCTCGTCGCGCGTGCAGAGGACGCCGGCCAGCACGTCGGAATGGCCGTTGAGATACTTGGTGGCGGAATGAAATACGAGGTCGGCGCCATGTTCGATCGGCCGCGTTAAAAGGGGTGTGGCAGCCGTGGAGTCAACACCGAGCAGTGCGCCGGCGCCACGCGCTGCTTCCGCCGTCGCTGCAATGTCGACAACTTCATACACGGGGTTCACCGGCGTCTCGATCCAAACGAGTTGCGTTTCTCCTTTTCGCACCAGGTCCGTCAGCGCCTCTGGCGTGCGCGGATCGAAGAACGAAACATCGAGCGCGCGCCGCGCATGCTGTTCGGTCAGCCACGCTACGATGCTGAAATAGCCGCGCCGGGTCGCCACCACATGCGCGCCCGCCGGCAACGCGCGAAACACGGCCAACCCCGCCGCCATGCCAGAGGAAAACAGTCGCGCATCCGCTGCGCCTTCCAGCTGAGCGATCGCCGTCTCGGCCTGGCGTCCGTTCGGCGTGCCGTAGCGCGCATAGAAATTCTCAGTGAGCAGCGCGTTGTCCGGCCCGCGCATGTACGTGCTCGAAAGCTGAATGGCCGGCGCCACTCCTCCCGTCGCCGCATCGTGCGCGCCGCCACCTTGGGCGAGAACTGTCTCAGGTTTGATCTGATTGGTCATGCCGCGCTCCGTGCGCGAAGCCTGACGCCAAGAAGAGGATTCGGATTTCGGGCATCAGTTTGCTCGAAACAACTGCTTCTTGAGTGGCTGTGGCGACACTCTTTCTGTATCGCTACTTCGTACCCAAGGCTAGCCCTGGCGCGTGAGCGCTTCCGTAGGATGCCGCATCGCAATCAACCGGCGGACACGGCGCCCAATCCGGCTTCCGCCTCCGCACGCCGCACGCCGTGGCGCCGGATTAGAAGGTAAGCCGCTGGAATCACCAGAAGCGATAGAAGCGGCGCGGTAAGCATCCCGCCCACCAGCGGCGCTGCGATTCGGCGCATCACTTCAGCGCCAGCGCCGCCAGTCCACAATATCGGCAACAGCCCCGCCATGATCACCGCAACGGTCATGGCCTTTGGGCGAAGCCTAAGCAGCGCCCCTTCACGAATGGCCTCGGCGACAAGAGCCGGGGTGATCTCCGCCCCGCGATCGATGCGCGCTTGCAGGGCGTTTTTCAGATAGATGAGCATGACCACGCCGAATTCGGCGGCAAGGCCCGCAAGCGCGATGAAGCCGACCGCCACCGCGATCGAGAAATCGTAACCGAGCAGATAGACGAGCCAGACGCCGCCAGTCAGCGCGAACGGCAGGCTCACCATCACGATCGCCGCCTCGTCGAAGCGTTTGAAGGTCATGTAGAGCAGCAAAAAGATGATGAGGAGAGTGGCTGGTCCGACGATGAGCAGACGCTGTGCGGCTCGTTCAAGATATTCGAACTGCCCGGAATAGGCGATGCTGACGCCTTGAGGCAGCGCTTGGCGCGACACCGCGCGCGTGAGATCGCGCACCACCGAAGCAAGATCGCGACCACGTACATCGACATAGACAAAGGCTGAGAGGCGTCCGTTTTCGCTGCGGATCATGGACGGCCCGTCCGCGATCGAGACATGCGCCACTTCGCCGAGCGTCAGCCGCAGACCTTGTTCGGTGACGATCGGCAACGCGATTAGCCGATCGAGCGTATCGCGCACCTCGCGTGGATAGCGGAGATTGATCGGGTAGCGCGCGCGTCCATCGATCACTTCACCGATATTTTCGCCGCCGATCGCGCCGGAGACGATAGTCTGGACGTCGGCGATACTGAGCCCATAGCGCGCCGCGGAGAAGCGGTCGATGTCGACATTGATATAGCGTCCTCCCGCGATGCGTTCGGCCACCGCCGAGGAAACGCCTGGAACGGCGCGCGCCGTGCGCTCGATGGCTTGAGCAGCGGCGCTGATCGTCGCCAGATCAGGACCGCTCACCTTGACGCCGATCGGACTTTTTATCCCAGTCGCCAGCATGTCGATGCGATTGCGGATCGGCGGCACCCAGACATTGGTGAGCCCCGGCACGCGTACGGCGTGATCCAGTTCATCGATGATGCGTTCAGGGGTCATGCCCGGGCGCCACTGCGAACGCGGCCTCAATCGAATAGTGGTCTCGAACATTTCAAGCGGCGCCGGGTCAGTGGCGCTCTCGGCGCGTCCGGCTTTGCCGAACACGCTTTCGACTTCAGGAACGGTGCGGATCAGCCGGTCGGTCTGTTGCAGCAGCTGCGAAGCCTCCCCCGCCGAGAGGCCGGGGAGGGCCGTCGGCATATAGAGCAGGTCGCCTTCGTCCATCATCGGCATGAATTCGCCGCCGAGATGGGTGAGCGGCCACGCCGTCGTTGCGAAAGCAAGCAGCGCGACCGCAAGCACCGTGCGGGGTTTCGCCAAGGTAAAGTCAATGGCCGGTTGATAAAGCGCGACAAGCCAGCGATTGAGCGGATTGCTTTCTTCAGAAGGGATGCGGCCTCTGATCCAAAATCCCATCAGCACGGGAATGAGCGTCACCGCCAAGGCAGCCGACGCGGCCATCGAATAGGTCTTGGTGTAAGCCAGCGGCGCAAACAGCCTGCCTTCCTGAGCCTGCAGCGTGAACACAGGCAAGAACGAAAGCGTTATGATGAGCAGGCTGAAGAAGAGCGGGGGTCCGACTTCGACCGAGGCGTCGGTGATGATGCGCCAATGATCAGCGCCTTGGGGCATGGCGCCATCATGTTCATCGCGCCATCGCTCCAACTTCTTGTGCGCGTTTTCGATCATGACGATGGCCGCGTCGACCATGGCGCCTACCGCGATGGCGATGCCGGACAGCGACATGATGTTGGCGTCGACACCCTGAACGTGCATGACCAGAAAGGCCGCCGCTACCCCGAGCGGCAACGTGACGATGGCGACAAGCGCCGAGCGCAGGTGAAACAGGAAGAGGGCGCAGACCAGCGCCACGACGATGAATTCCTCGATCAGCTTGTGCGTGAGATTGTCGACGGCGCGATCGATCAGATTGGAGCGATCGTAAGTGGTGACGATCTCGACGCCTGACGGCAGCGCTCGCCGCAATAGATCGAGACGGGTGCGCACCGCAGCGATCACCTCGCGGGCATTTTCACCGGCCCTGATCACCACAACACCGCCGGCGACTTCGCCCTGGCCGTTCAGTTCGGCGATGCCGCGCCGCATCTCGGGGCCAATCTGCACCCAGGCCACGTCACCCAACCGAACCGGCGCGCCATTGGCGCCGAGGCCGAGGGGAATGTTGTCGAAGTCCTCAAGCGTGCGGAGATAACCAGACGCGCGCACCATGTGCTCGGCTTCGCCCATTTCAACGACGGCGCCGCCAGCCTCGCCATTGGCGTTGCGCACCGCGTTGGCAATGCGCTCCTGGCTCACGCCGTAAGCGGCCATGCGCTCTGGGTCCAAGACGATCTGGTATTGGCGCACCATGCCGCCGATCGAAGCGACCTCGGCGACACCGGGCACGCTTTTCAGTTCGAAGCGCAACATCCAGTCTTGGATTGATCGAAGCTGACCGAGGTCGTGTTGTCCGGTGCGATCGACGAGCGCGTATTGATAGACCCAGCCGACGCCGGTGGCGTCGGGACCTAACGACGAGCGCGCCGTCGGCGGCAGGCGTCCCTGTACTTGGTTCAGATACTCAAGCACCCTTGAGCGCGCCCAATAGAGATCGGTCCCATCTCGAAAGATCACGTACACGAAGGAATCGCCGAAGAACGAATAGCCGCGGACCGTACGCGCGCCTGGTACCGACAACATTGTTGTCGTCAGTGGGTAAGTGATTTGGTCCTCGACGATTTGCGGCGCCTGGCCTGGATAAGACGTGCGGATCACCACTTGCACGTCGGAGAGATCGGGGAGCGCATCGACGGGCGTGGCGCGCACCGCGATGGCGCCGGCGACGGCGAGCACGAGTGCTGCCACAACGATCAGGAAGCGATTGGCCACCGACCAGCGGATGAGCGCCCCGATCATGGATGGCCTCCCGTCTTGCGAATCTCGACAAGGACGTAACGGTCGTCTTGCTGCCGAAAGCGGAACGTGACGGCGTCGCCAACCAAAAGTCCGCGCGCCTGTTGCGGGCGAGCAAAGGCGAATTGCATGCTCATCGCCGGCCAATTGATGCCGGCGATCGGCCCATGGGCGATGGTCACGGTTTGCGCATCGAGGGCTTCGATGCGCCCAGCGCCGTCATAGGCTGGCGGCGCATTTGCTGGTGCGTTATCGGCAGCGGGCGCGCCGGCTTCGAGTCGATCGAGCGCCCCGCTCAGGCTCGCTTCGGAATCGATCAGGAACTGCCCGGAAGCGACCACGCGCTGGCCTTCGCTCAAGCCGCGGACGATTTCGATGCGGTCGCCCTCGCGCCTGCCGATCTCGATTTCTGTCGGGGCGAAATGGCCATTGTCGAGCGTCACGATCACCACGGTGCGGCGTCCGGTCTGGATCACGGCTTCGGCGGGGGCGAGCAGGACTGAGCGCGTGCGCGGTCCGGCGATTTCAGCTTCCGCCGTCATGCCTGGGCGCAAACGCTGGTTCGGATTGGGAAGGACGACGCGGGCTTGCACGGACCGTGTCGCCGCATCGGCGGTGGGCAGCACGCTTTCGATCTCTCCGTTAAATGTCTCTCCTGGATAAGCAGGCACGCGCGCGCGCACGCGTCCGCCGCGTTGGGCGATGCTTGCATCAGCCTGTGGCAGCGACACCACGAGCCAGACCGTCGAGACGCCATTGATGGAGGCCAGTGCGGCGCCTGGCGTCATCGTCATTCCGAGGCGGATGTCGAGTGCGGTGATGGCGCCGGCGATTGGGGCGGTTATCGTCGCCACCGGACGCGGCGTCCCTTCACGCTCAACGCGCGCAATAAGCGAAGCTGGCATGCCAAGCATGGCAAGCCGGGTCCGCGCCGCCGCGGCCAGATCGCCGCCCGCGCCGCGAAGTGCGAGATATTCAGCTTGCGCGGCGGTCCATTCCGGCACGCGAATGTCGACGATGGGCGCGCCCGCCGCCACTACGTCGCCGACGGCGCGGCCATAACCGCGCTCAACAAAGCCTGAGGCGCGGGCCTGCACGATTGCGAGATTGCGTTCGTCGAAGGCAATGAGACCCGCGGCGGTGACGGTTTGCGTCAGCGGCTCACGCTCGACCGTCGCGTAGCGGATGCCGAAATTTTGCGCGACGCCGGGGTCGATGCGCACGCCGGTTTGCGCCGACGCGTCGTCTGCGTAGCGCGGGACCATATCCATGCCCATCGGCGACTTGCCTGGATGATCGAAGTGCTGATCAGGCGCCATCGGGTCGTACCAATAGAGAATGGCGCGGCTCTCGCTTTGAGCGGCAGGCGCAGGCGCGGTGTATGTAGCGCCCAGCCAATAGCCGCCAGCGCCGATGGCAAGTGCGACAAGAGCCGCGCCGATGCCGATGAGCGCAATGCGTGGACTTGAGTCTTTCTGCTCGTCGCTCATGGCGTCTGCTCCCCAAATTGCAGCGTGAGGCTCGCACCCAGGAGCGCGAGACGCTCTTCGAGGTCGATGACCTCCAATTCAGTCTCGATCGCCTCGCGCCGCGCCGCGATGAGCGCGCTCGCATTCATCGCGCCGCCCGCGAACGCCCCAGCGGCGGCTTCGGCGCGCCGGCGCGCCAGCGGCAAGCGCGTGTCGGTTGCGCGCGCGAGACTTGCCTCTGTCGCCTCGTATTGAGCCAATTGCGTATCGAGCATC
>JACQAC010000007.1 GCA_016195245.1 Pseudomonadota bacterium | reverse complement strand
GCACGGTGGACATGGCGATCGGTAAGCGGCCGACGCCGAAGGCGATGAAACCCTGCCCGCCGACTTGCACGATGACGCCGAGTGCGACGAGCATGCTCCAACCCGACATCGAGCGAGCCATCAGCGGTTCGTGCAGAGCAAGACTGGCGACAAGTGACACCGCCGCCGCGCTGAGCGTCGCCCAGAACATTACCGCGCCGACGCCAACCTTATTGCCGAGAGCGCGTACGATCAGCAGATAGCCCGCATAGCCGACGGCGGCGCTAAAGCCGAGCGCGTCGCCGAAAGCCCCTTGTTCGTGCGCGGCGCCGCTCCCCTGGGCGCGCGCCAGAGCGAGGATGACCGCCCCAGTCAAAGCCGCGCCGATGCCGGCGACGATGGGCGCGCTCAGCCGCTCACGGAGCAGCAGCCAGCCGAACAGCGCCGCGAAAATCGGGGTGAGATTGGCAAGCAAGGTGGCGTTGGTGACAGTCGTCAGCGTCACCGCCGCACCCCAAAGCGACACCTCGATCCCGAACAGGACGCCCGCCAACAGCAGCCAGCCAACCTGACCTAGCGTGGGCTTTGGCCGACTCAGGAGCGCCCAGAGACCCAGAATCGGCAGCGCAAACACGAATCTCCAGAAATTGGTGGGCTGGGCGCCCACCTCTGAAATCCGAATGGCGATGGGGGATAGGCCGAGGAACGAAGCCCCGATCAGCGCCGCCAAACCCGCCCGCGCACGCCCTTTTGCTTCGTTCATCTGCCGGAAAAACGCCGGAATTCGCCCGCGCGCAAGCCCGCCGGGAGGGTGTTGGGGAGACTTTCCCGGGGCCGAATATGGTTAGCCGGCGTTCACCGACGACGGCGCAATTTTCACAGATTCTACACCCAAAAAACCTGTCCAGACCCCCTTCGCCATTGACCCTGAATTAACGGATGGCATCACTATATATAGCGGTACGGTTCTGGTTCGGACCCTAGGGATCGTGGTTTGGGCCAACACCGAGTCGAGTTAACAAAGATTGCACACGGGGGCGTTCGCGATGCAGGCAAGAGCGGAAAAAGCTGGGGTCCACCGCATGGGCGAAGTCCATCGTGGCAAGCCGAAACCGCTGCGTCCGCTCAAGGTTGTCGAGAAAGTTGTTACGGATCCGAGCCGCGATGCGCTGCTCACTGATTTCGGCAAGACAACGCTAGAAGATCGCTACCTGCTTCCCGGCGAAAGTTTTCAGGACATGTTCGCGCGCGTCGCCACCGCGTACGCCGACGACATCGACCATGCGCAACGCATCTACGACTACATCTCGAAACTCTGGTTCATGCCGGCGACGCCGGTGTTGTCGAACGGCGGCGCTGAGCGCGGCTTGCCGATCTCATGCTTCTTGAATGCCGTCGGCGACTCGCTCGACGGCATCATGGACACGTGGAACGAAAACGTTTGGCTCGCGTCCAATGGCGGCGGTATCGGCACCTATTGGGGCGGCGTTCGTTCCATCGGCGAAAAAGTCGGCCAGAACGGACAGACGTCAGGGATCATTCCGTTCATCCGCGTGATGGACTCGCTGACGCTGGCGATCAGCCAAGGGTCGCTGCGCCGTGGTTCGGCGGCGGTATATCTGGACATCCATCACCCGGAGATCGAGGAATTCCTCGAAATCCGTAAGCCCGCAGGCGATTTTAATCGCAAGAGCCTGAACCTGCATCACGGACTCAATCTCACCGACGAATTCATGATCGCGGTGCGCGACGATCTGCCGTTCGCGCTGCGCAGCCCCAAGAATCAAGAGCCGCTCATCGCTGAGCGCCGAGACGTTCCCGGAATGGGAAAAGGAACCCCAATTCCTGGAAGACGTGTTCCGCTTCCTCGACAACGTGCTGCAGGATTTCATCGAACGCGCGCCGCCGGAAATGGAACGCGCGATTTATGCGGCAATGCGCGAGCGGTCGGTGGGTTTGGGCCTGATGGGCTTCCACTCCTTCCTGCAGAAGCAGAACGTGTCGATGGAATCGGCGATGGCGAAGGTCTGGAACAACAAAATCTTCCGCCACATCCGCCGCGGCGCCGACGCTGCGAGCGTGAAGCTGGCCCAAGAGCGCGGCCCCTGCCCCGACGCGGCCGAGAATAACGTCATGGCGCGCTTCTCGCACAAGCTGGCGATCGCGCCGACCGCTTCGATCTCCATCATCTGCGGCGGCACTTCGGCGGGCATAGAACCGATCCCGGCCAACATCTACACGCACAAGACGCTCTCGGGCTCCTTTGCGGTCAAGAACCCCTATCTTGAGCAATTGCTCACCGAAAAAGGCATGAATACCGAGGCGGTGTGGTCATCGATCCTGAAGAAGGAAGGCTCGGTGCAGCATCTCGACTTCCTGAGCGACGACGAGAAGGCGGTGTTCAAGACCGCGTTCGAAATCGATCAGCGCTGGATCATCGAACTCGCCGCCGACCGTACGCCGCTCATTTGCCAAGCGCAGTCTCTCCGAGGAAATCACCGCGCCTGCGCAACGCACGGACTACGAAGAGTGCTTGGCCTGTCAATAGGGCGCTGGCGGTTGAGATGTTCAAAGGGCGCGGCTCTTGGCCCGCGCCCTTTGCTCTTGCGGTGACATCGACGCTGGATGTTCCTGCGTTAGCGCTGCGTGCTTCCTCACGACTGCGTGAGGCCCGTGCCCACGGTCACATTCTACTTCCGCAACGCTTCCTACATTCATCTCCGGTACAGGAAGGACCCGGATTGCCCCGGGGAGAGTTAGGGAGCCATGAAGCCGGTTCGTCTCACCAGTCTGATTGCGTGCTTCGCGATAGCGACTGTTTTGACGGCGACAGGGGCGGGTGCCGACGATGTTGCCCAGGCGTCGAACGACGCCGCGCCGCCCGAAGTGAGCAACGTCGAAGGCGTGCCGGCAAGCGCGCTCCCCGACCCCGGGCAGTGCAAGCTCTGGTACGACGCGCTGCCAGTTTCGCGCCAAGCGCCGCAAATGGACTGCGAGCATGCCCAATGGCTGGCACGCACGTGGGGCGGCCGTGTGATTGACCGCACGCACGAGATCGTGCGGTACGAGGGCCGCAACGATTTCACTGGCGTCCCAGTGAGCGCGTTGCCGCAGCGCGGCTTCTGCCGCGCTTGGATCAATGGCGTGGACGAGAGCGCGCAGCCGGCTCAAAGCGATTGCCGCGTGGCGCGGCAGATCGCCGGACGCAATGGCGGCCGCGTGATCTTCATCCCGCTTTGATCGGGTTCACTGCCGCATCGCTCCGAAAATTTCCTGATGGTGCCGTAACAAGCGCTGCGTGACTTCCGGGTCCGGTTCGGTCGACCAATTTCCGTGCTGAAACGTGCCGCCGAGCACGATCCCGTCGCGGCGGCCAAACATATAGTCGCCGTCGCGCAGAACGTTGTAGTCCACCTCCGCCTGCGGCTCCAGAATAACGAGCTGGCCACGCACCGGCTCAATCGTCGTATCGCCAAACAAGCGCCCGGCGGCGAGTCCGGTGCAGTTGAAAATCGTCTGTTCGGGTAGCGTCCGCAGCTCGGCCACGTCGTGAAATTCGCGTACTACGATTTCACCGCCCGCTTCGCGCACGTCGGCCTCAATGCGCCGGAGGTAGAGGGGCGTTTCGATCATCATGGTGTCGAAACGGCGAACGTAACGTGCGGCGAATGGATGTTCGTGTGGCGCGAGATCTTGCTGGTTGATCACCAGATCGCGCATCGGACTATCTTCCCGAGCAGGATAGGTCGTCGTGGGCGTGTCGCTCAAACTGTAGTTGGCTTCCCATGAGACGCCGTATACGTCACCGACAAAGGTCTGGTAGCGGCGAAACGCGAAGTGCGCGGCGGTATAATACTGCTCCAAGAATTGTGGCCTGACCTCCGG
Organism: Pseudomonadota bacterium; assembly: GCA_016195245.1. Taxonomy (GTDB): domain Bacteria; phylum Pseudomonadota; class Alphaproteobacteria; order Caulobacterales; family Aquidulcibacteraceae; genus Vitreimonas. The sequence continues at coordinate 4,079 of JACQAC010000007.1, read as the reverse complement.
TGTGTGAAAGACCGAAGACGGCCACCACTGTGCGCCGGCGACGTCGGAGGTGGTGTTGGGCGGCAGATCGCGCGCATAAATGCGCACGCGCGCCCCGCGCTCCTGAAGCAAGCGCGCTGTCGCCATCCCGACCGCACCGCACCCGATGACTGCGCAATCCGGTTTGCCACCATCGTAACCCAGATCGACAGCCAGCTTTGCCGTGCCCCACGAAAGCGTAATGCCGCCGCCGCCATGGCCGTAGTTGTGGATGAGCGCCTTTTCTCCGAGCACTTCGCGTTCAACACGGAAGCCGCTAGCGCGATACGGGCGCAGACCGACATCAACGCGGATAATGCGCTCCGCCGCGACATGAACCGGCGCGAGCCGCCCACGCGATGGATGCAGTAAGTTGCGGGCCGTAGCGCAAGAAGATGCGATGGTTGCGGCGCCCAGAGCTGCGATGGTGCGGCGTGTGTGCATGCGTTCCCTCTCGCGAGGCCTACTACTGAGGAATGGCTTCGCACACTAGTCAATGCCGCCTTGCCCTACAGGCGATTCTTGTCCAAGTGACACACATGCACGCCGCGCATCGGCATTCGCACGGTCATGAACTCGACCGTGGCCACGATCACCACCATGTCCACGCCGAGACGGGCGACAAACGTTATACCATCGCGATCGCGCTCAACCTGAGTTTCGTGATCGTTGAAGCGGTGGCCGGCGTCTATGCGAACTCGACCGCTCTCTTCTCCGACGCCGCCCACAACTTATCGGACGTGTTGGGATTGGCGCTGGCGGGGGGCGCTGCGTGGCTGGCGCGGCAGACGGCGAGCGAGCGGCGAACTTACGGCTACGCAAAGGCAACCGTGCTGGCGGCCTTGGCGAACGCGCTGGTGCTGGTCGCGGCAAGCGGCGGGATCATGTGGGAAGCCGTCCTGCGGTTCTTGCATCCAGAAGCGACGCTGCCCTTGTTCATGATGGTGACAGCGGCGATGGGCGTTGTCGTCAACGGCGCGACGGCTGTGATGTTTGTTGCGGGCCGCAACGAGGACGTAAACGTCCGTGGCGCATTCTTGCACATGATGGGCGACGCGGCGGTATCGGTGGCGGTCATCGTCGCCGGCGTCGTGATCTGGTTTACGGGCTGGCAGTTGGTCGACCCGGCGATTTCCGTCGCCGTGGTGCTGCTGATTTTGTGGACGACATGGGGAATTTTGAAGGAATCGCTCGACCTGGCTATGGATGCAGCGCCGGCGCACATCGACGTCGCGGCCGTACGCGCCTATCTCGCTGAGCAACCTGGCATCACCGCAGTGCATGATTTGCACATCTGGGCCATGGGGGCGACGAGACCGGCGCTGACTGCGCATTTGGTGCGGCCGGAGGGCGGCGACGATGCATTCCTCGCGACGCTCTCCGAAGGGATTTCGCAGCGCTTCGGGATTGGCCATGTGACACTGCAGATCGAGCGCGCGCAACGCGACGATTGCGTCGACTGCTAGGTTTCTTCGGTCCAGCTTTTCAGTATCTGGTGCGCGATCGCAAAGGGCGGCGGCGCGAAGCAGTCGGCGTGCTTGCCCGCGATGAGCTGGCGCGCTTCCTCACGCGTAAACCAGCGGGCGGTTTCGAGTTCGTGTCCATCAATGGTGATGTCTTCGTCTTCGACCGCGGCGAGCGCGCCTATCATCAACGAATGCGGAAACGGCCAGGGCTGGGTTGAGTGCAGCCGCACCTCGCGAACGCGCAGGCCCGCTTCCTCCAGCGTCTCCCGAGCGACAGCCTCTTCGATGGTTTCGCCAGGTTCGATAAATCCTGCCAACGCCGAGTGCATGCCGCGCGGCCAAACCTTCTGACGCCCAAGTAAGCAGCGCTCGCCGAAGCTTGGAACCATGATCACGACCGGATCAAAGCGCGGGAAATGCTCCGCCTTGCAAGCAACACACTCACGTTTCCAACCGGCTTCGACGATTGCGCTCGGTTTGCCGCAGACCGCGCAGAACCGATGCTTGACGTGCCATTCAAAGATCGACTTGGCGCAGCCGAGGATGGCGAGCTCTTCGCGAGAAAGCCGAGGACCCAAAGCACGCAAATCGTCGAAGCGGCCTATGTCGGTGAGCGTCGCAGTGTCGCCAATCTCGACCGCGAAGTGAGCAGCGCCCTCGGTGTCGAGCCCCAGAAACAGAAGCGACGCATCCGGCGGAGCGATGCGCGAAAGCGCATGCGCGCTGAGCCAACCCACGCCAACATGTCCGCTCTCTTCAGTTACGAAGGGCCGCCGCTCGAAGAACGGTACGACGCGCGTAGCCTCCCCCTTCAGCGCATCCGCCAGCCAGCCAGCGTCGCGGCGACGGTGCGCGGCGCGATCAAGCGGCGAGCGCGCAAAAGCATTGGGGTTGTGTGGCAGGAGCATCAGCTGTCGCTATCCGGTATCAGGTGTCGTGGGCAACATTAGCCTGACACTCGACACCCGACAGTCCTAATCCTATCGAGGTTTTCTGAACCGCATAACAAATTGATCGGTACGGCCCCGAATGTCGGCGTCGAACACCCGTTCGGTGCGATTGTCGGCCGGATTGCGGAGCACCTGGCTTTCAGCCTCGAACACGAAGCCTGCCGCTTCGACTTCGCGGCGCAGCGTCGCTTGATCAATGCGATGCAGCGAATCGGTGACAGAGAGGTCGCTGCCGTTGACCGCAGCGTGATCGATGATCACCAGATCCCCGCCCGGCTTCAGGTGCGCGAACAGCATGCGATTTAGCGCGGGCACATCGAGGTTAAGTGCTTGCAGATGGAAGTCGTGATAGATTTGCGAAATAAAGATGGTGTCGAGCTGCTCCGGCACGTTCCAATTCTGGTAGCCGTCCTGCACGATACTCACATTCGAGTATTGCGGCGCAACCGCTAGGATGGCGCGCGGCCGATCAGGCGCCGCGTTGGGCCGATCGATGCCATAGACATGGCCGCTATCGCCCACTGCGACAGCAAAAAGGCGCGTGTAGTAGCCACCCCCGGGCCCAACATCGGCAATGCGCTGTCCAGGATGCACCTGGGCGAAGGCCAGAATGTCAGCGGGATGGCGAAGTTCGTCGCGCGCTCTGTCGGCATCGGGACGGCGTGAATCGTCTAGGGCGGCAGCAATCGCGGAAGCGTTTACGCTCTCCCTGTGCGATGGCGGGGCGAGACCGAGCGGTGGAATGGCGCCGCCGGCGCAGGCCCCCAAAGCCAAAGCTCCTGCAACGCCTGTGAGAATTGCGCGCATGATCTTCCCTCCTGATCTCGGCGCGCATGTAGCGCCAGAAGGTCGGCTTGTCTTTGGATTCCGAGCCAAACAGCCGGATTTTGCTAAGCTCGGCGCCAATGATTCCAGTTACCCCGACGCTGGCGCTCGACGAGCGCGATCTGGAGGAACGTTTCGTGCGCGCCGCGGGGCCCGGCGGGCAGAACGTGAACAAGGTCTCTACTGCGGTTGAACTGCGATTTCAGATGGATGGCTATTCCGGGTTGCCGCCCGATGTGAAGGCGCGGTTGGCGGGACTAGCGGGCCGCAGGCTGACCCTCGATCGGGTGATCGTCATCCGCGCCGACAGCCATAGAACGCAGGAGCGCAACCGCGCTGATGCATTGGCGCGACTCGTGGACATGGTCGAACGTGCCACGCATCGGCCGAAGCCTCGTCAGAAAACCAAAGTGCCACGCGCCGAAAAGCAAAGGCGCCTTGAGCACAAGGTGAGGCGCGGCGACATCAAAGCCGGCCGCGCCCGCCCTCGTCACGAGGATTAGGTGTCAGGTGTCGGGTGTCGGCTCGCGGGTGTCAGGTGCGAGATACCAGGCGTCACATGTCATGCTCGATTTTGACACCTGATACCTGATACCCGACACCTAACCGGGCTTGCGGAAGCGCATGAAGAACTAATCGGTGTGGCCGCGAATAGATGGGTCAAACACGCTCGCGGTGCGCGGGTCTTGCGCGTTGCGCAAGATCTGCGACTCCCCGTCGTAGACGAAGCCGACGGACTCCACTTCATGCCGCACAACCGCTTGATCGATGCGGTGATTGGGATGGACCTGATCCATCGCGGCGCCCGGTACCGCTGAGT
>JACQAC010000101.1 GCA_016195245.1 Pseudomonadota bacterium | reverse complement strand
TTGCTCCCTCCTGTCAACGCTAGTCGCGGAATAGCAGCGGCGCGTACTTGGAAAGGTACACTTGCCAGTTTGGCCAGCTATGTCCGCCGCCGGACTCGTTCCAGACGTGCTTCACATTTTTCTTCGTGAGTAACTCGTGCATGGCTTTGACGCCGTTGTAGCCAGGATCCTCGGTGCCGCAACCGATCCACAGTACTTTGAGCTTCTGGTTGAGCATCGCCGTATCCGCTTTCTCCCAGTCGGTGCGATTGCCGCCGCCGCTAAACGCGGCGATGTACGCAAACTGATCGAAGACAACGTGGCCGTCTTGCAGGACGAAGCGCGGGCAGCGGGCAATCGCATCTCGGTGCGCGTGGCGAGCGACGCGGCGCGCGCATATACCGACACGAGCAAGCTTGGCGTGTGCGTTGGTGCGGTGATTTCGAACGCTGTGAAGTTCACGGACGATGGCTTGATCGCCATCAGCGCCGATTGCATGTTCGGCGACGGGCGCGAGTGGCTTGCGATTTCCGTGTCGGATACCGGCATTGGCATTGCTGGTGATGATCTGGCGAAAGTGTTTCAGCCGTTTACGCAGATCGACTCGACGTCGACGCGCGCCAAGGGCGGCATGGGACTTGGGCTCTCGATCGCGCGACGGATGGCGCATGCGTTGGGTGGCGAAGTTAGCGTCACCAGCGAAGTCGGCGCTGGCTCGACCTTTGTCATTCGAGTGCCGATGCGCATTGAACGGACGGTCGCGGTTCGCGCGGCGGCTTGATTTTTAGCTGGAAAGACCCTGACTCCGCTTGAGGGAGGGGACGCGTCATCGCGGGGGAGGGTTTCAATGACGCTGCGGGGCGCTTCGCCGCCGAGGCGGCGATCGGGTCGGTATTGAACCTGCCCAAGATGAGGGCGTTCCAATCATTAGCGCTTGCTGTGTGTGAGGAAAAATCTATATAAAACAGATATAATATAGATAAGGTCCTATGGACCCCAAACTTCCCGCCTCCTCAATCCCGACCTTGCGGCAATTGCAGTTTCTGACCGCACTGCGCGCCGAGGGGAGTTTCGTGGCGGCGGCGGAAGCGGTGGGTGTGACGCAACCGACCTTGTCGGCTGGCATCAAGGAGTTGGAGACCGCGCTCGGCGCCACTTTGGTTGAGCGGGGTCGGACCGGCGCGGTGCTGACGCCAGCGGGTGAAGAGGCGGCCGATCGCGCGTCGCGCGCGTTGAGCGAAGTGGAAGAATTGGTGCGTGCTGTGCATGCCGCCGGCAAGCCGTTCGCGGGAGCGTTTCGGTTGGGCGCCATTCCGACGATTGCCCCGTTCCTGCTGCCGCGCGCGCTGCCAGTGTTGAAGCGCAAATATCCCGAACTGCGGTTGAAGCTGCGTGAGGATCTGACTGGGCGTCTCATTGAGGCGCTGCGCGCGCGGACGTTGGATGCGGCGCTGATTGCTCTGCCCTATACAGCGCAGGGCATTGAAACCGCGACGGTGGCGGAGGACGAATTCTTGTTCTTGGCGCCCGAAGGCCATCCGCTGACCAAACGCAATGACTTGTCGCCGGAGCAGGGGCGGACGCGGGTGCGACGAGTTTGCACACGCTCGTGCATATGGTGGCTGGCGGCATGGGGGTGACGCTGTTGCCGAAGCTCGCCGCGGAGGGCGGCGCGGCGGCGGGCGCGAACGTGGCGATCCGGCCTTTTGCCGAACCGGTCATCGGTCGATCGATCGGTGTTGCGTGGCGCGCTGGAGGTCAGCGTGAAGGCGAGGCGCGGGTGTTGGCCGACCTGTTGCGTCGGCTTTTTACGACGTCGGCCAGTCGGGCTTAGACAATTGCTTGGCCAAATGCGGCAACCGGATCACAAACCAAAGTGCTGACCAGATGTTGCCGATGAAGAACACCGGCGCCGCCCACAACACGGCGACCACCCACGAGCGCTCAGTCAAGAACACGAGCACTGCAAACAGCAGGAAGCCCACATAGAGATCCACGAGGCTGGCGACGCCCCACGGCAATGTTGTCATCACCGCCAATTGATCGGTGAATGAGCCGTGCAGATCCTGCATCGACAAGGCCGCCCAGACGACCAAGCCGAGCAACGCCAAGCCGAGAATGCCGATTGCTGCGCGCAGCACGTTCATGAGTTGCACCCTTCCGCGCGTTGTCTGCGGGGGCGGCGCGCCGAAATCAAGCCAATGGTTCAGGGCGATTTTGCTTTTGCGAGCAACGGCGAGCCGCTAAGCGGGCGCCATGCAGAGATTTCTCACCCTGTTCGTGCTTGTCGGGCTCATTCTTGGCATCGCCGTGGGCTGGGTGTTGCATCAACAATATCCAGCCGACCATTGGCCGACGATTGCTGGCTACTTCAAAGTTGTAACCGACCTCTTCTTGCGTCTGATCCGGATGATCATCGCACCGTTGGTGCTGTCGACGCTAGTGGTGGGCATCGCGCATATGGGCGGCACAGGATCGCTCGGACGCGTAGGCGTGCGCACGTTGCTATGGTTTATCTCGGCATCGATTTTTTCGCTGCTTTTGGGCCTTGCCGTCGTGCATTGGCTGCAACCGGGAATCGGCGCGCATTTCACGCCGTCAATCGGCGATTCTGCGCCGGCGGCCTCGGCGCTCAATCTCAACGATTTTGTCACGCACTTGGCGCCGACCTCGATCTTCGACGCGATGGCGACCAATTCGATTTTGCAGATCGTGGTGTTTGCGGTGTTCTTCGGGGTCGCGTTGGCCTCGCTGGGCGAGCAAGGCCGACCGGTCGTGGACCTTGCCGAGCGTGTGTCGCACGTGATGCTGCGCGTCACCGGCTACGTGATGAATTTGGCACCGCTGGCAGTGTTTGCGGCGATCGCGTCGACGGTGACGGAGAAGGGGCTCGATATCATCCGCACCTATGCGAGTTTTATTGGCGGCTTCTATTTGGCGCTGGCAATTCTCTGGACGGCGCTGATAGGGGCGGGCCTACTGATCGTTGGGCCGCGCATGCTGCGACTGATCGGTTTGGTGCGCGACCCGACCGTGTTGGCGTTTTCGACCGCGAGCTCCGAGGCCGCCTATCCACGCACATTCGAAGCGCTGCAGCGTTTTGGTATTTCAAAGCGCATCGCGGGGTTCGTGTTACCCCTTGGTTATTCGTTCAATCTCGACGGTTCGATGATGTATTGCACCTTTGCGGTGATCTTCATCTCGCAAGTTTTCAATCATCCCCTGCCCATCGAACAGCAACTCACCATGCTGCTGGTGTTGATGGTGACGTCGAAGGGTATGGCCGGTGTGCCGCGTGCGTCGCTGGTAGTGATTGCCGCGACACTGACGCAATTCGGACTGCCGCAGGAGGGTCTGCTGTTGATCCTCGGCGTGGATCATTTCCTCGACATGGGCCGCAGCGCCACGAACGTGATTGGCAATTCGGTGGCGACTGCTGTCGTGGCTACGTGGGAGCGGGAGCTCGGGCCCGAGCGCGCGGTTGTGGCGCCCGGCGAAATGGCGCCGCCGATCGAGGATGCGGGCGATCGCGAGATATGAGGCCTCTTCCGCCCTGCTGTGATTGGAGTAAAGTGATCGCCGTCGGGCCGATGCGGTCGCCCGGCTGAAGACGATTTTCGTCCAAGCGCCGCTCACCCCTTCGTGGGAGGAGCAAGCTATGGGCGGTTCTACAAAAATTGCGGTGATGTGGCGTGGCGATTGGCGCGCGCCAAGTGAGCCCACGCGCTATGAGGCGCGGTTGCGGCCAGTTCTGGAGGCGCTGAGCGCGGCGCATTTCAAGCCCGAACCGATTGTCTTCCTTGAGGAGCGGGTTGAGGCGGCGCGCGAAGCGTTGCGCGGGTGCGCGGGCGCGTTGGTGTGGATCAACCCGCTGGCGGATGGCCGCGACCGGCGCGTGGTGGATGGACTGCTCCGTGAGGCGGCGGCGCGCGGCACTCGGGTTAGCGCGCATCCGGACGTGATTGCGCAGATGGGCGTGAAGGATGTGCTCTTCACCACCCGGGGTTTGGGATGGGGCTCCGATACGGAGCGGTACGATACGCTGGCGGATTTCCAGGCGCGCTTTTCCAAACAAGTTGCGCGCGGGGCGCGTGTGTTGAAGCCGCATCGTGGCAATGATGGTCAGGGTGTTCTGAAAGTGTCGCGAAGCGGCGATGGCTTCGCGGTACAGGCGGCATCGACTGATGAGGTTGGCGAAGCATCTTGGAATGCGCTGATCGAACTCGTCGCGCCGGCGTTCGAAGATGGCGGGCGCCTGATCGATCAGGAGTTTCACCCGGCGAGCCAGGGGATGGTTCGCTGCTATATGTCATTCGATCGTGTGATCGGATTCTGCCGGCAGGAACCGCGCACGGATGGCGCGCGCCCCGCTTTCGCGATGAACAGTGCCAAGGCCATGTTTGCGTCGGACGAACCCGTATTCGGAGATCTTCGCGAGAGCATGCACAAGGATTGGATTCCAGGGACGAAGCGGATTCTTGGGATGGAAACGTCGTCGCTGCCAGCTTTGTGGGACGCGGATTTTCTGGTTCGCGGCCGCGCATCGGCGGGGCGCGGCGCCTATGCCCTGTGCGAGATCAATGTGAGCTGCGTATCGCCATTTCCCGATGTGGCGCCGATCGAGATCGCACAGGGCGTGCGACGCTGGGTGCGTGGGTAACAGCGCGGAGCGCTGGCTGGCGCGAAACCTTCAGAATGTGACGCCGGCGCTCCATAGCGATGGCGCGTTTCATCGTTTGCTGATCCTCAACCGGAAAAGCCAATTCAAAGTGTGGCTCTCAAAAGTGGGAGAGCGGGGCGCGCACGAAGCGTGCGCAAAAAGGTTGGGGGGTTGGTGCTTGGTGCGCGCCCCGCGTGATTTGTTTTTGCGACCGGAGAAGACTCAGTGGCGTTCCTACGGAGCCGCGAGGGGCCATGCGTTGAGGCAGACGGGCCGACGACGCTTCGATAACTGAAGCTTCGTCGATGAAGACTGGCGCTCACTCTTCGCTAAACCGGGTTGCCCCCGGACCAGTCCCCGCGACGCTGGGGTTCTCGAGCGCCCTTGGCGCCTAATCTTCCTTGCCGATCGATGTGCAGGCAAACCACAACATGTTCGCCTGGACCTTTCGAGTTTCGTTTGCTCTCCTCGAAACTGCGGCGTCTGCTCTCACGAGTTTCTTCCGCATCACATTCAAATCACATCCCTTGAACTGATTGGCTGTTGGTACCGTCAGCCTCCCGACAAGAGACGGCGTCAGTGTAAGCGCGTTTCAAACCGGTCGAATTGCGAACGGCGCTTTCGTTAATGGCAAAGGAATTTTCGGGTGAAAAGTGTAGGATTGGCGGGCCCCAATCCCCCAATTCCTGAACGTCTGCTTTTCGCGAATGCGGTCATTCGTGCCCGCCACGGCCGATCCATTGCCCGGCGTGAGCAGCAACAAAGCTAGTAGAATGCGCCGCAACGGAACTCATTCCCTCGATGTTCGCGAGCAAGACCGCAGTCGTCCGCGATCCGCAAGTCAAATTCTGGAGAGCGAGCGTCCGGAAAGGGCCACCCCCTAACTCCCCCGTTTCATCATTTCGCGCGCGATGATGATGCGTTGGATTTCGCTGGTGCCTTCGTAGAGGCGGAAGATGCGCACGTCGCGGTAGAAGCGCTCGATGCCGTGATCGGCGACGTAACCGGAGCCGCCGAAGATTTGGACAGCGCGGTCGGCGACGCGGCCGACCATTTCCGAGCAGAAGAGTTTGGCGGCGGCGGCGTCCATGGTGACGTCGCCGCCGGCGTCGCGCTTGCGCGCGGCGTCCAGCACCATGGCGCGCCCGGCATTGGCTTCGGCGCGGCTGTCGGCAAGCATGGCTTGGATCATCTGAAAGCTTGCGATGGGCTGACCGAATTGTTTGCGCTCGGCGGCATAGCGCACGCTCTCTTCGATCAAACGCTCGGCGACGCCGCAGCAGACGGATGAAATGTGCAGACGGCCGCGATCGAGCACTTGCATGGCGATGCGAAAGCCTTGGCCCTCTTCGCCGAGACGGTTGTCGAGTGGCACTTTGACGTTGTCGAAATTCACGTCGCAGATGTGGGCGCCCTGCTGGCCCATCTTCTTTTCAGGCTTGCCGACCGAGACGCCCTCGGAATCGCGCGGCACCAGGAAGGCGCTGACGCCTGAGCCGCCCTTCTGGTTGGGATCAG